>JAOUPL010000001.1 GCA_029879825.1 Candidatus Bathyarchaeota archaeon | reverse complement strand
TTTCAATGAGATGACCAGAATCGAATGTCCATATTGTAAGACCCTTTACAATGTGAATAGGCAAGAGTGCCCTAATTGCAGAGCTCCCACAAAGAAAATCCTTTTCCCAGAAATACCTGGTTAGTCAATACAATATGTGTCCAAAAGCGCGCGTGGACGGGAAGCGGATCGGCGTATGGGAGAACATAGACCTTAAGCGCTCCAACTGTGATACGGAAATGAAAAATTCTACAACTAAGAGTAGTCCTGAAAAAAACTTTTTAAAAAATGGAAAGAAGTTGGAGCAGTCGGAGCGTCCGGACGAACGCGGCAATTGGCTGGAAGGGGGGAGAGTCGAGTGATAGTGCCGAGGCTGAGGAAGTTCATGGCGCGCGAATACGAGCACGTCAGGAGGTTCCTCTCGCGCAAGGACCCGAACTACGTGCTGCGCGCGCAAGTTATAGCTAGCTAGCTCGATTGTTCCTATGGCAGAAGGTACGGGAAGATTGAGAATCCTGGAATGAGAACCAAGCCCGCATCAGATATGATGTGAACTAATGCCAGAGGGATCATGGAGCGGACTTTTCGATACAGCATGATGTAGAGACCGGTGGTTACGAATTGCAGGGCCATGAAAACTAAGAAGAAGCTACCGATCGGTGAATATGCTGGCGTGAATTTCGCCCAGAAGAGCACATGGATAAGTCCAACTAGAGATAGCATCAACACGAGGCCGACGATGTTCCCCACTATTCTCTGGCTCTTCTTAGTGAAGCGTGAGGCGAATGCATCGTAGCAGTAGATCCAACTCAACTGCTCCATTAAAGCATTGAGTGGTGCCCAAACAATAAGGGAGATGAGCACTCCGACTGCGTCGGGGCTTGGCACAGGTTGCACTAGCACAAAACCAATGATCTGTTGGATCAGCTGCATTGCGATCATCGTCAGAAAAATGGGGAAGGCCCAAGTCTTCGGACGACGATACTCAAGTGTTCCACGCCGCCACTTCACGATGCCTACGCAGCACAAGCCATAATACAGTGTTAGAGGGACAAGTGCGCCCGTCAGTGGGTACAGGAGCCCGCACGCCACGGGTAGGCCGAATGCGATCACAAGAGCCAAAAGGCAATCAAGGTTTGTTGCCCGAAATTCGAGCGAACCGCTTGCCATTTGATTTTATCACACTCATAATCCAGTCGTAATAATCGTAGGTCGGTGATATTTCTTTTAATATTTTTCTTCCGCCTACAATTCATACACCTAGCACGCGCGCATGTGTGTGCTTGCAGATAGTAACCTATACTATCTCTCACAAGCATACTGGAACAGTCTGATTTGAGGAGTACGTACGCCTGCTAGAAAGGTGCATAGATTCCTACGAATACCAGCCAAGCCAGAATGCTTTTTGCAACGAAGCTCAGGATTATGTAGATTCTTTCGCCGTAAAGGTAATCCTTCCACCTTCCGATGCCTTTGTATTGCAACACCATGTTGACTGCGAAGATGTTGAACAGAATGAAGTAGATGAACAGTATCAGGTACACAAATGTGGGAACGTTCTGCGACACGCTGCTTATGGCTGCGATGAAATAAGCGTATATCGCTATCCAGGGTGTTCCGCCTGAAATGCATCCAAGGATGAATGATGACCAATCAGTCTTTTCAGTGTACTGATTGATTTTCTCCATAAGATATCCGAACATTATCATCATTGCGTTCAAGACAAATATCATCACGAGTGACCATAGCTCCCACACTCCTACGAACGAAGCGATGAGGAATATCATTATTGAGCTTGAAAGGGCATATTCGTACCATCTGTATGGGTTCATGCCCTTTTTCAGATTTTCATTGTAGGCATTGTTCTTCGCAAACGCGATTGTGAAATGTGCTATTGCAGAGATTAGGGGAAAGAGAGCGGCCACGACTCCTATGTAGCCTATTGTCAGCAGGATTTTAGGGTCTGGCCCAACTTGGATAACGGGCGGGTCAGTGCTCACTATGTTGAACTTCAAATAGAAAGTGAATATGTCACGGTTGTAGGCTTTAGAAAGCCCAAGAGCTACCATAACTATTCCTTGAGCAAAATGAAGAATGCCTGCTCCCATGTTGAACTTTCTAAGATAGCCAAATGAAATCGGTGATTTCGCAATATTCTCTAATCTTTCTGTTCTATTCATGTTCCTAAAGTCTGTATGAGACTGCTTTTATGACTTGCGATCTGCATGCACAGTATCGCTAAGATACTTGTGTTCAAGAAAAGTGCGCGCTACCAATATGTTTTTTCAGCCCTGCGTACGCATGCCAGCTAGTGTAAGTGATTGAAAATTAACCACCCACACATACCCAAATCGAACGCGCAGGTATAGAGTTCTAGGTGAGTTGGACTTCTGTTGCTACTTCGTTTTTCCGCATGAACCATGGTGTGAAGGGTCCGCTGTAACGCATTGCAAAAATGTTTCCTCTTGTTTTTATTTTTGCTGTTTGTAGTTCTTTTAATAGTTGTTTTGATTTTTTTGCGAAATTTGAAGGTGTCCAGCGACCGCTGAATCTTAGTGCGGCTACATATCTTTCTGGGATTTGTTGGATTTTGATTCGTTCATCATTAGGTTTTGGTGTTGTTTCCAAGGTGTATTTTTCAGGCATAACGAATGCTATCGAGTCTTTTTCTGATAGGACGGGAGCAGTCATTTCAATGTTTTGTGATATTACGGGTGAAGTCATTTCTAAAGTGGTTTTTTGAGTATTGTTGCCTGTGATATAGTTGAAGAGAAGGTTAAAGCCTGCATCACCATAACCGTCAACTTTGGCGATTATCAAGCTGTTGTAGAGCCTGATTTCCACATTGTCTAGTTTTTTGATGAGGCTATATTTCACTTCTTTGACCATAAAGTAATGTAGAATGCAGAGGTTATAACTGTGTTTTGGTTACTAGCAAGATGTATTTTAGCGATGTAGGTCGGATGCTAAACTTGCACAGTATTCATGCGCGCGCTTGATTATGATTGTTACTTGCCAATGTCCTGTCGTGCTGAAATATACAAGCCGAAAGCTACCTTGGTTATTAGGTCGAGTGCAAGATAGAGTATAGCCTCAACAAATGTCGTGAGAACTCCAAAGCCAGTTGGCGCAAGCACCCAAACTACTGGAAACAGAGACCAAGTTACCATCACAAACCACATTATGGAGGTTACGTTGACGCTCTCATCTCCTAATCGTTTAGATAGTGTGTAGAGCACGCCGAAATAAGCGGCCGTACTTAGAGCAAAGAACCACCAACGATCAGCCGTGACAATTATGCTTGCCAAGAAACCGCAGAACATTGTAAGTCCAGTGAATAACGCGACTTCAACCTTTTTGGAAGCTGGCTTTCGTGCGATGAAGGCGATGTCCAGGGTTAGTATGCTACAACTGGCGATGTAGAAAAGCCATCTTGTCCAATAGATTGGTTGTCCATTCTCTGCAATTGTAGTACCTAACGCCAAAGCCATGACTACGTACGAGATCGTTGTGATAAAACTTACAAAGATATTGGATCCGAAAACCATTTCGCCACCATGTCCTCGCTTTTCTAATGCAGCAAACATCAATGAGGTGAATCCGAATATCGCCGCTCCGACCCAAAAAACAAGAGCTTCTTCGACCAAAACCCAAGACCAACCTACACGTCTAAACTACAAATGCTACTTATTTCCAAGTATTTATTAAATTATCTAAGTGGGCACTTTAGCTGTTTCGCGTGTGCGCGCGCGTCAAAATCCGCGGCCTTTCCATTTGGTTTCTAGTTTGGGGCCCCCATTTTACTTAATGCTGTTTTCCCCGGAAATTTGACTCAATGCAACTACCATTGTTGATGTGTCTGCAGGTATATCCCTCCACGCGGAACCCGCAGACACCCTTGGGCAACATCCCAAAATACAGCGGGCTGGGTCCGAGGCACCCCGGGAGTTTACGAGTGTGTTGGTTGCGGGCTGTGGCTAACTCCTGAGCGCACGCTTTTGGCGGTTAAAATTTGACCCACCACCCACCACCACCACGGACAACGGTTAACGGTTAATGGAAAGACGCACGCGAAACATCATTCTCCCCAACTAACCAACAATGTTACACTATAGTCATCGATATTGTTGACTTTAATGTTCACACCTTTGTAGAAGATAATGTCTCCTTCTTTGATATTTGGATATGTTCCATCTCCAATTCTTGGGAAATCCCAGCCTTCAGTAAGGAAAATATACAAAATCCATGAAGAAGAATTACTTGAAGAAAAATTAGCAAACGTAACTGGTTCACTTTTTTCTACTAGAATCCGATATTCGTGTCCATGAAAGGTTATATCTTCCCAAGTTCCGTCCATGATTCTTATTTGCGTAGGTAATCCAATTATATTGGGATTAACTGCGATGTATCCAACTGCCACAACGATGATTAATCCGAGAACGATGATTACGCCTTTATGCATGTGCATAAATTCTGATAGTCTCAATTGCTCAACCTTTCTGGAATATTCAAGAAATTAGAAATATAGTTTGTGAATTTAGAAAAAGTATTATAAATTATAATGTGTCGTTCGCGCATGCATGATTAGGCGTGCTTCTAGCACAATTCTTGCACATGCGATGCAAATTCTGTTCTTGACGCAAAAAGAAAAGCTAGACTAACAATAGAAAAGATTACCACTAGGTTTGTCAACATGAAGGTTTGTGTGCGGGGGTCTGGAAGGGTTTCGTGTGAACTTTGTGTGGATATAGCAAGCATGCATGCATGAATTACTGGGACAAAGGAAAGTGAGTCTAACGCGCGCGCCTTGTTATACCTTGAAATGTTTTGTTGACAAACTTCTAACTAATTTTTCAACTTGACCGAAAAGAGGCAATGCCAATCGTCTGTCAATCTCATCTTTAATGACTACTCCAACGGGTCTCATATCTTCATAACCTTTCAACTCGCCATGGCCAGCATCTTCTCTAAACACTTTTTCGACCCCTTTAAGTAATGACTCCGCTACTTTGCCCTTTTTAAGCGAGATCTTCCATGCACGAACTTTGCTTTCTCCAACTATCTTCTTGACATCTACATGTTGATAGGGGTTCCTAATCTCGTCCTTGAATCGCCTCAAAAATCTGATCTCTTCATCGCTTAGGTAACCTTTCTTTTCACACCTATCAATGGCGTCACCAAAAGGCTTTTGGAACTCTTTCTTCTCTTTTGCAAATATTATCTCTTTGACCAAAGTTTCCAACAACACACCTTGCATTATTATGGAAACATTCCAAAAACCCATCATTGTGATAAAATAAGTATCCATATATACCTGTCTCAATTGTGGTTCCATGTGGGGAAGATTAAAGGCACCCACTCGAAAGAATTTGGTCTTCCGAACATTTTCAACCCATTGTTGGTCTATTGCTTCAATACGATTTTTCAGAAATGCCACTCCATCCCATTTTTCAGCCAATAAAATCACCTGACTATATAACAATGTTTCAACAGGTGGTATACAAACGTTTTCTTGTTTCATACACGCGCGCAAGTCGTTTTTTGCATGCATGCGCACAGAACTGGATATTACTCGTCTTTCGTAGGTTTCATTCTTGAGAGTATCAGTTTGTGATACAGGTCGATGTTTTCACTTAGCTCCCTGGTTTTTCCCCTAGGTTTTCAAAAAGCTCTCCAACTGTTTGCATCGCGTGCGCGTTAACATGTTATTTGCTCTAACTAAGTCCTGCGCAGGGGGGCGGGAAGAAACCGGGCAGGGCGTATGCGAATCGCATGCATGCATGGTAGGTGCACAAAGCTACTTTCTTTTCCTGAATAGTTTTGCACCGTCTATTTCTGTTACGTATTCGAAGCCAACTTCTATCAGTTGGCAAGCTTCCTGTAAGTTCCTAGCTACCGCAGAAGTAAACTCATCTTCTTCAAAGTCTATCAGTTGGACATACCTCATCGTGTTCTTCAGGCTCCTGTGCCCCAGCACCCTCTGGGTGTAGACTATGTCCTTGGTCCTGTGGTAGGTCGTCGTCCCGACGAAGTGCCTCAGGTCGTAGAGCCTGATCGCCCTGAAAGAGGCGTCCTTCAGCTTCCCCGCGACCGTGTTCCTCAGCCTGACCCAGCGCCCCGTCATCTTCTTCCTCTTCGGAAAAGGCTGGTCGTTCAGCCCGAAGCCGTGCTTCCCGAGGTATTCCTTCAGCATGGCCAGCGTCTGCGTCTTCACCTTCAGTGATCGTCCTAAGCCGCCTTTCGCCGTGCGGACGGTGATAACTCCTGTATCCAAGTCTATGTCTCTAACTTTGGTCCTTTCGAGTTCGATGGGCCTCATGCCGGTGTCCCGGAGGATGCTGAAAACCAGGACATATTTGCCTCTGGCCCTTACGATTATCTGGTTGATTTTTTCCTCGGTTGGAATCTTGGGCAGTTTATCTTCCACTCGGAAGTGTGGCAGAGTCCAATGCAAGCCGTTGGTTTTCACATAGTTGTCGTAAGCGTATGCTACGCTCTGTTTGTAGCCATTGGACCAGCTTGTTTGTTCTGCGATGAACCCTTTCACAGCCTCCGGGTCATCCAGGTCCACGTGCCTTGCCAGAAACCTCAGGCGTTCGCCTTTCGTCTTCAAGGTGATGTCGCAGTAGCCCCGCTTCTTCAGCTCCCACAGTGTGCCGAAGATCTTCGCGCGGGCGGGGCCGGTTCGGCTTGTGGTGGGGCCGGCCGGATTTGAACCGACGACCTTTACCCGGAACAGTTCATCCCCGTTCCTACGGGTTTCTTCACCGCTCCAGAATTTCTTCATCCCGACACGGTCAGCAAACCCGTGAATTCTGTTCTGGAGCCCTTAACGGTTGACACTACTTCGCATCAACTGTCGTCATCCCTTTCCAGCGCCTCATCAGATGACGAGGCGTAGCTAGACTACGGCCCCTAGTCCAACAGTTTATAGGTTCTAAATATATACGTTTCTCGCAGGACTAAAGCGAAAACTTAATGAACGAAAGATTGACGAAGTTATTGGGGTTGCCGGCCATAGGGCGCGGGACCCACCTGATCCCATTCCGAACTCAGAAGTTAAACCGCGCTCCGTTTCCGGTGTTAGTGTGGTCTTCGGCCACGCGAAGTCGGGAAAGCTGGCAACCCCTTTTAGCGTCTAAAAGCATTTTCGAATAAAAGGTATGACTCGAAATGCGTGTGTGTTTGTGTTTTTGTGACACAAACAATGTTGAAGGTATAAATAGCGCTCTTCCCCTGCTCAGAGAATTGAGGGATTATGCCCTTCCAAAAAATTCCTGTCTTATAGTTTGCTATTACTTCAAGTGAAAGATATACCATAAATCCTCAAAATTTATTACCAACCGCGTAGTCTTTGAGATGTGTGAATAGCTAATGATTTCACAAGTTTCTCAGTTGTTCCCGGGCGGAAGCGATATTATAGGATGGGTTTTACAAATAGCTTGGCTCGGTTTTTTCGTGTTTTTCATGTTTTATGGGCAACGCTTCCAAATGACCGTCATGCTGAGGGACGTTGAAAAACATCTGCACCGCCTCAAATTCATAAGAGACGAAGGGCGGAAGCTGACCATGGAGACAATAAAGGAAATAGGAAAACCTCCGGAAGACCCCACCGAGAGGGTTGACCAATTTTTGGAATACATAGCCATAACTCCTCAGAGTATGGATCCTTCAGGCATAGTTTGGAAACTGGACCACTTGTTGGACGTTCGAGATGTTCGCTTTAAGGATGAAGTTAAGCTCATGGCGCCGGAAGCAGATGAAGTACAATTGAATAATTTGGAAAACACTCTTGAGGCTGCCATGGCACTACACATTATCTACAAGGTTATAAGGCATTTCTATATACTCGGCAAAAAAACCCTGAGCCTCTACATAATCATGCAACTTCAAATGGTTTTACCTCTGATTATGAAAGAAGCAGAAGCCTTCGCCAGCGCTCTAAAGGCCTTCGCAACTGGTCAACCCATAGGTGACGGAGCAGGTGCTCTCGTCGCCGCTAAACTGATGCATGGACATAAAACAAGAAAGATAGCCAAGGACATTGTTGCAGCCACAGTGCCCCTAGAAGGCCGAATAGCACACGTTCTGAAGTCAGAAGGCCCGGGTGGAACCGTGGGTAAACCTGGAGATGGGATAATAAAGATCATAAACGAAACTAAGGGAAAGATTGCCACAATAGTTATGATAGATGCTGCACAAAAGCTTGAAGGAGAGAAACCTGGCGATGTGGCTGAGGGAGTAGGTGCAGCTATCGGTGGGCCAGGAGTCGACCAATTCAAGATAGAGGAATCGGTGCTTAAATACAAGATTCCTGTGAATGCCGTCATTATCAAGCAAGACATCGGAGACGCTGTTTCTCCTATGCGAAAAGAAGTATTCGACGCCGCGGATACGGCGATTCAACGAATTAAGAGGCTGCTTCTGGAAAGGACAAAGGAGGGAGACGTAGTTATAATAGCGGGCATCGGGAACACGATAGGTATTGGACAGTAGGTGAAAGAAATGACTGATAAGGCTGAGCCTCCGAAAGCAAATATTTCCTTGTTCTCTGTTGTAATGGTTTTAATAACCGTTGTTTTGTCGGTCATCGCCCTCTTTATGGGATTTGCCACGTATAAAAGTCAGGACCCCAGTGCGCAAATTTACATGTTGATAGGCTTCATTGGACTCGCCATATCAGCTTACCTGCTTTTACAAACAAAGAGAAGGACTCTGCGAGAAGCCTTTGAAATGCCTCAAGTAGTCACAACAATACTATGCCAAAAATGTGGGTTCAAAAACATTCGAGACTTCGAAAGAGGAGACTACATCTTCAAAGAAACGGAACCTTGCCCGAAATGCAGCGATAACATGATGATTACCTCGATCTATCGCGAGGTTAAGGAAAAAGAGAAGTAGAACAGCTAAGTTAACACCTTACAGCCGTCTTTTACCACCAAAATCGTGTGTTCAGCCTGCGCCACAGGCTTTCTACTTGCTTCTACAAAGACGGGATAAGACATCAAAGCTTTTGAAGATAGGAGCCCGGAAAACGCAGTTTCATAGCTACTAGGCGGCACGCATCCTTGAAGCCACCGCTCTGTGAAAGGAAGAGTCTGAAAGTTCTTTCTGATATGGTTCAAAAGTCGTTTCGCGTAGGGGTCTTTCAAAGACTTATGCTTCAGATATCTGAAAATGTGTGCTTCTTCACCGTTCTCAACTCTACCAGCAGCCTTAGCAACCGTTGTGAAAGGTTCGACTCCGTAGATTTCCCCTTCCTTCACTCTGGAGGTGGAGACGTGAAACACGTTGGGTAAAGATTTTCCTGCGTGTATTAAATAACGTCCAATCAAATGTCCAGTGAGATTCGAGACGGGTTTGAACCCACGGGTCTTAATCGTCTTTTGAATAGTTGAGCCGAAGCGTGACAAGGACAGCCCAGGTTGAAGTATTTCTACAGCCTTTTTCAGGGCTTCTTCTGCCGTGTCTGCGAGGTCGTCATATTCTGGATTGAAACAAACGGTTACAGCTGTGTCGGCAATGTAACCGTCAACGTGAACGCCGATGTCTATTTTAACTATGGAATTTTCGGGAACAGTCCGCTTATCCTGCGGCGGAGACGTATAGTGCGCGGCTATTTCATTGACGGACACGTTGCAGGGAAACGCAGGCTTTCCTCCCTTTTTCCTAATTAGAGACTCTGCTTTTTCACATATGTCAATTATTGGCATTCCTTCACGAACGGTTCTTCTCATCTCTTCTCGAACTTCTCTAGCGATTTTTCCAGCGAGTCGGTATTTTTGGAAGACTTCTCCAGGTATTGCCATAGTCTTACACGTAAATCCCTTAAATGAGGGAGGAGTTAAAAAAAGTTTAGAAAAGGTGATGTGCCGTGGCAAAAATAAGGTGGTTAGGTCACTCAGGTTTCGAGGTTGAGTTGGCGAACAAAATATTGCTGATAGACCCTTGGTTAACTGGCAATCCACTGGCCACCATGAAGGCTTCAGACATCAAGAAAGCCGACGTAGTTTGCGTCACCCACGATCACGGGGACCATCTAGGTGATGCTATTGAAATTTGTAAAAGAACCGGGGCGACCTTTGTTGGCATATACGAACTAGGTGTCTTTGCTAAGGAAAATGGCGTAAAAGACGTTGTTGGAATCAACATCGGCGGAACCGTTGACGTAGAAGGGATAAGCGTAACCATGGTTCAGGCTTTCCATTCCTCAACTCGGGGAGCGCCTGCAGGCTTCGTTATAAAGGCAGAGGGAAAAACCATCTATCATACCGGTGACACAGGACTCTTTGGAGACATGAAGCTTATCGGCGAAATTCATCTTCCGGATGTGGCGCTGATTCCCATCGGCGACTATTATACCATGGGACCTAAGGAGGCGGCTGAGGCGGTGAAGTTGATCAAGCCTGCTGTAGTCATCCCGATGCACTACCAAACCTTTCCAGTTTTGTCTCCTTCAGCTGAGGATTTCATAAAATTCGTCAAGGAGAAAGCGCCAAAGGTTAAGGTTGTTGCGTTGAAACCCGGAGAAGCCTATCAACCGTGATTTTTGACGGAAACAATGTTTTTGTCAACAACTATTCTTTGTCTTTCATTGTTCCTGCAATTGAGGCGAGAATATTTCGGGAGCAAGGGTTACGAAGTCGTCTCCTCCCATGTGATAGACGGTTTTCACCTGTTTAACGTCAAACTTTTCGTCGAAGATTCCTTTATTCGTGTAGGCTGTTAGAACGCGGCCGATGAAGAGAGTGTGGTCTCCCACGGTTATTTGTTCCTCCAACTTGCATTCTAAATGTGCTACGCATTCTTTGATTATGGGCGGCTTAACCAATTTGGCTGGCAGAGTAGTTAGCCGTGTTTCCTTAAACTTGTCGTAACTTCTTCCACTTCTCCTGCCACAAAATAGAGTTTCTTGGACGATGTCCATCGTTGGAATGTTAATCACAAATTCTTTCGTCTCCTCAATCAGTTGGTGGGAATATCTTTTTGGAGCGATGCTTATGGCAACTATGGGTGGGTTGATGGACACGGGCATGGACCATGCCAGAGTTATGACGTTTGCTTTGCCTGCTTTGTCTACGCAGCTCACCAACACGGTAAGCCTTGGATGTAGTAGCCTATACGATGAGGACAAAGGAACTTCGACTTTTTCTGTCTTCAACAATCATTCCTCTGCTCAATTTTTATATTGTCTGTTATCATGTTTCCCACGTGAATATTTGATTTCCGGAAACCTTAAAGAAACTTCTCAACCCTAATGATTTAGCAACGGTGGGACGTCAAAAGTTGTCGACGGCTGGTAACAGGAAAACGGTGCTTGACCCTTGGGGAACAACGGTAGTTGAGGACTACAACCGCCTCTGCGAAGAGTTCGGGATACAGCGATTTAAATCTCTTTTGGCGGAGATACCGAACCCAAGCATGTATATGAGGCGCGGCGTCATCTTCGGACACAGAGATTTCGAAAGCGTCTTAGAAAATATGAAAAGCCACGAAAAGTTTGCAGTAATGAGTGGCATCAAACCAACAGGAGAGTTTCACTTAGGAACCCTCATGACCGCCCGGGAAATCATCTATTTCCAACAACAGGGAGCCACTGCCTTCTACTGTATCGCAGACATCGAAGCCTACGAAGACAACAAAATCCCCTTCGAAAAAAGCGAAAAAATTGCTGCAGGCAACGTTGCAGATTTACTCGCCCTAGGATTCGACCCGAAGCGTGGCTTCATTTATCGACAGTATAAGGAACAGCGGGTTAGAGACTTAGCAGTTCTTTTTGGAAGAAGCGTAACTCTGGCTACAATGAAAGCCATCTACGGTGAACGGAACATTGGACTCTACTTGTCCGCCCTCGTACAGGCGGGAGACATACTGATGCCTCAACTCGAAGATTTTGACGGACCAAAACCAACAGTCGTCCCTGTAGGTATTGACCAAGACGCCCACCTACGTTTAACTCGGGACCTCGCCAGCAAGTTTCGCCGCAAGTTCAATTTTGTTTCACCTTCCTCCACCTACCACAAAATCATGAAGGGATTGGACGGTTCTCCAAAAATGGCTAAACGAAACTCCATGAGCTACTTCACTTTACACGAAAACCCCGAATCTATAGCAAAGAAAATTTCAAACGCCTTCACCGGCGGACGGCCCACCGTGGAAGAGCAGAGGAGACTGGGCGGAGTGCCGGAGATTTGTCCCATATACGAGATTGAAATGTACCATTTTGTCGAAAAAGACGACGACGTTGTGAAGGTTTACAACGATTGTAAAAGCGGGAAACTCTTGTGCGGAGAACATAAAGCTAAGACGACAGAACTCGTTCTAAACTTCGTGAAGGATCATAAACGAAAACGGCGAAAATTCGTTGACAAAGCAAGGGAAATAATGCAGGTCGCGTAGCCATCGAAGGTGACAGACAAATTATAAATAATCTTTGTCGGTACTCACTAGTGAAGGTGAAGGGATGCCCTACCAATTTCCAATCTTTCGCCTTTAACTTCCTTTTCAACTAGTTTAGGGCATCTGAGGTTGAAACCTTTAAAACATTCTTATTACAATGCTAAACCAGTTTACTGATCCCTGTTACGGCGAAGTCTAGGAGGAGGCAAAATTAGTGGCTGAACTTCGAGAGAACGAACAAAAAACCCTACTTGCCTTGGAAAGGCTAAGGGGGAGAGGCCCCGTCGACCAGTTAGTCAAGGTTAGTGGCCTAGCTCATGCAGCAGTCATGCGTGCTGCCCTCTCCCTTACCACAAAGAAACTAGTAAGAACGCATGAAAGAAAGCAAACCGCAATCGCTTTAACTAAAGAGGGAAGTTATCACGCGAAAAAAAGGCTTCCCGAAAGACGTTTAATCAACTCGTTGATCAAGTTGGGCGGCGAGGCTTCTGTTGACGATGTTGCTGATGCTGCAGGGTTAGAAAAGAAGTTCTTAACCATAGCCTTGGGGTGGCTTAGCCGTAAGGACTGGGCGACCATAAAGAAAAAGGAACGTGTACTGAAATCCTTGAGGGAACCGCTGACTGGAAATGACGAAAAACTTCTATCTCTCCTAGCTGAAAAGGAACCTTTAATTGTTGAGGATTTGAGCCAAGAACTGCAAAAGGCTGTTTCCCTTCTAAAAAAACGAAGACTTGTGAAGGTGAGTAAGAAAACCCTGCGTGAACTGGAATTAACGGATGCCGGCTGGGACTTGGCTGAGAAAGGAATAGAAATCGTTGAGGAAGTCAGTCAACTAACTCCTGAGCTCATCCGAACAGGGAGATGGCGAAAGGCAAAACTCAGACGGTTTGACGTAACCGCGCCTGGTCCAATAATTCATCCTGGAAAAATTCATCCAGCACAGCAGATAATCCAGAGGGTTAGGGAAATTTTCCTAGAGATGGGCTTCACAGAAATTCGAGGCTCCATCGTTGAAACAGCCTTCTGGAACTTCGATGCCTTGTTCCAACCTCAAGATCATCCGGCTAGGGAGATGATGGACACTTTCTATCTGGCGCAGCCAAGAAAGGGAAAACTGCCCAAAAAAGATGTTGTGGATGCGGTGGCGAAAACCCATGAAGACGGTTGGATAACGGGTTCGAGAGGTTGGGAGTACACTTGGAGTGCTGACGAGGCGAAGAGGCTGATACTGAGGACCCACACAACCGCGGTGACCATCCGCTACCTCGCTGAGCATAAGGAGCCGCCGGTGAAGGTTTTTTCCGTGGACCGTGTCTACCGCAACGAGAAGGTAGACTACAAACACCTCGCGGAATTCCATCAGATTGAAGGAATAGTCATGGACAAAAAGGTGACCCTGCGAGACTTGATGGGAACTTTGAAGGAGTTCTACCTTAAACTTGGATTGAAAAAAGTGCAGTTTTGGCCCAGCTACTTCCCGTACACGGAGCCTTCAATGCAGTCCACGGTTTACGTTCCAGAGCTCAAAACTTGGGTGGAACTCTGTGGAATGGGCATCTTTCGCCCAGAAGTTTTGGCTCCCCTTGGCATAAAATATCCAGTTTTAGCCTGGGGAGGAGGCTTGGAACGCCTGATAATTCTCAAGCTTGGCATTGAAGACATACGGCTCTTGTACAAAAACGATCTGGGCTGGATGAGGAGGACCCCGGTATGCCAGCGTTAACTCTAGACAGAGACCGCTTCTCCTCGTTCGTCGGGCGGCCCCTTAGTGTAGAAGAGATGGCTAAATGGCTTCCTTGGCTGGGCGTTGACACAGACGAAATCGGACCAGACTACGTGAAAATCGAGTTTAACCCAAACCGTGTGGACTTTTCAAGCTACGGTGGAGTGGCCAGAGCTTTCCGTGGACTGATGGGTTGGGAGACTGGACTGCCGAAGTACGAGGTGAAGGAAGGAAAAATTGTTTTGAAAGTGGATCCAACGGTGGCTGAGGTTAGGCCCTACGTCGTATCCGCTGTTATACGCAACGTGAAGCTTGACTATGATACTGTTAGAGAACTTATGGAGATGCAGGAGGATCTTCACTGGGGGGTGGGCAGGGACCGGAAAAAAGCTTCTATCGGAGTGCACAACTTAGACGCTGTTGAACCTCCCTTCGCTTACACAACCAGCGCCCCAAATGAAGTCAAATTTGTCCCCTTAGACAAGACCGAAGAGATGACTCTGCAAGAAATTCTGGAGAAGCATGAGAAGGGAATCGCGTATAAAGGTCACGTGGATTGGGCCTCAAGGTATCCCCTAATCGTGGACAAGTTGGGGCGGGTTCTCTCTTTTCCCCCGATAATCAATGGCGAACTGACACGGGTGGACAGTCGAACGCGAAACCTGTTCATCGATGTGACTGGTACGGAGCCTAACGCCATTTCAAGAAGCTTGAACGTTTTGGTCACAGCGTTGGCAGACATGGGCGCAACCATAGAAAGTGTTCGCGTTGGATACTCTGATCACGTCTTAGTTACTCCTGACTTGACGCCTCAGCAGATGGAGTTGAGGGTTGACTATGCCAACGCGTTGTTGGGTCTCAAGCTTTCAGAAACCAAAACTATACAAGCCCTCCAGAAGTCTAGACTTGACGCAAGAAGGATAAGCAAAGGAGTTTTGGAGGTTCTGATTCCCGCCTATCGAATTGATATAATGCATGAAATTGACTTGGTTGAGGAGGTTGCCATCGGCTACGGCTATTTTAGACTGAAACCCACGAAGCCGACGACTGTGACAACGGGCAGAGAACACGAAGTGAGTGCAGTGGCGAATTACGTTCGACAAATAATGGTTGGACTAGGCTTCGTGGAAGCTATGAACTTCATTCTCGCCAACGAGGTTGACCACTATCAAAAAATGAGAAGGAAGGCTGGAAAGATGATTAGGCTGGCGAACCCCGTTTCCACAGAGTATTCCATAGTTCGAAACGATTTGTTGCCCCGCTTGATGAAGAATCTGGCAGACAACAAACACCAAGCATATCCCCAACGAATGTTCGAAGTTTCCGACGTGATAGAAATCAACGAGAAGGCTGAAACCCGCACAGAACGAAGGCTTCACGTAGCATGCGTCTCCTCCCACCCAACAGCCAACTTCACTGAGATAAAGTCTTACGTGGAAGCTTTGCTCGCCAATCTCGACTTGAAAAACTGGGAGATCAAAGGGACTAAGCATCCAAGTTTCTTGCAGGGGAGAGCGGCTGCGATCTATGTTAAAGGCAGAAAGATCGGCGTTGTAGGAGAAATCCACCCAGAGGTTCTCAACAATTTTGAACTAGAAAATCCAACAAGCGCCTTCGAAATAGACCTGCAAAGAATCATAAAAACAACACGCTAAAAGCCTATCCAGCTTCCCGGTTTAGGAAAATCTTATGTCCATGGATTCCAGTCTTCTTAGTGGCGATGACACTAGGCTGGAGCATAATCCCACCGGAACCTTAACAGGGCTCATGCAGACGGACCCAACAGAGGCTGGTGATTTCATCTACCGTTGACGAAGGGTTTACCCAGGCATGGGACACGGTGGGCGCGGGCGCCTACCAGCCCACGTCAGAGAGAGCTCACCTGAGAGGAGCGTAAGGCTCCAACTGTGAGGTTGAGTGTTAGTTACGTGGGACACAACGCCCGCGACAAGAACTTTTAAGTTAACAAAAGCGAATGAGGATGTAAGAGGGCGATCTGCTTGGATTTAGAACAAAGAATAGACCTTGTCACAAGAAACGTAGAAGAAATCATAATTCCCCAAGAAATCCGCACATTACTGGAAACAAAGACTAAGCCCAGAGCCTACTGGGGCTTCGAGTGCTCTGGACAGTGAGCCGTGAACCTTCACGGTCACCCAGAATAATGCACATCGGAATGGGCCTAGTCTGCACATCCAAAATCAAAGACATGACAAAAGCTGGCTTCCATTTCATCGTCTTTCTCGCTGACTGGCACTCATGGATAAACAACAAACTAGGCGGAGACATGGAAAAAATCCATACCTGCGGCGAATACATAAAACAATGCTTTACAGCCCTCGGAGTAACACCGGTCAGCGTGGAATACCTCTGGGCTTCAGACATAGCCAAAGACATAGAATACTGGGAAAAAGTCATTCGAATAGCGAAAGGCGCTTCGCTGCAGAGAACGTGGCGCGCCTTACCAATTATGGGTCGTGAAATGAGCATGACCGACGTCGAAACGGCGTGGGTATACTATCCCTGTATGCAGTCGGCAGACATTTTTCACATGGACCTTGACGTAGCCTGCGCAGGCATAGACCAAAGAAAGGCTCACATGCTGGCAAGAGACGTAGCTGAAAAACTCGGCTGGAAAAAACCCTCGTGCGTCCACACCCATCTCCTCATGGGACTCCAAGGACCCGAAACAGTTGAAAAAGAATTTGACGAAAACGCGGACCTAAACATACAGATCAGCTCAAAAATGTCCAAAAGCATACCCAAGAGTTGCATATTCGTCCACGACACCCCCGACGACATAAAGACCAAAATAAAAGAAGCCTACTGCCCCCCCAAACAGGTGAAAGGAAACCCCATACTTGAACTATCAAAATATGTAGTGTTCGCCGAAAGAGAAAATCTAGAGATACCGAGACCAACCAAATACGGAGGCCCAGAAAACTTCGAAAACTATGAGAAAATGGAAAGAGCCTATGTCGAAGGCAAAATCCATCCGCTAGACCTAAAAAACGGCGTCACAGAAGCCCTCATCGAAATTCTGAAGCCAGTTAGAGAACATTTCCATAGGCACCCACAACTGTTAGAAAAAATGATGGAGATAGAGGTAACAAGGTAGAAACGTTGTCAACCAAATCAGAGAAAAAACTGGAGAAAATCCTTAAACTTTTAGAAAGACTCGCAACAGAATCAACCAAAGGCACCCCAATAATAGTGGAAGGAAGAAACGACATCAACGCCCTACATAAGCTGGGTTTAGAAGGCGACATCATCTCAGCAAAATCCTCTGGAAAATCGTTCCTCGACGTTCTCGGCGAAATAGAAGGAAAAGGAAAACGTGAAGTCATCCTTCTAATGGACTTTGACAGACATGGCAAGGAATGGACCAACCGTTTAGCTCGTCGCCTAGAAGAAATGAAAATAACCCCCAACCTTCTTTTCTGGAGAGAGCTTCTCGGCCTTGTGGGGCACGATGTCAAGGACATAGAAGGTTTGGCAACCTATCTGGAAACTTTAAGGAAAAAAGTAGGAGCATAAAGTCGTAAAGTATAATAGGTGCAAACAGATTAAAGCTAGAAGGCCTCTTAAACATAGTGAGGACAAATTCATGATTGAGGTGAAAAATAATGAAATCGTCACAAACCGTTACGGTAAAGTATGTTATACGAACCCGATTCGAAGTGGAGGGAGTGGTTGAAAAACCAGACGTCATCGGAGCAGTTTTTGGACAAACAGAAGGCTTGTTTGGACCCGAACTTGACCTCCGAGAACTCCAGAAATCGGGAAGAATAGGAAGAATAGAAATCAGTTTAGAATCAAAACAGGATAAGACAACCGGCACGATAACCATACCAACAAGCCTAGACAGAGTCTCCACAGCAATCATCGCAGCGAGCATCGAAAGCATAAACAGGGTAGGACCATGCGAAGCAAAGGTCACTTTGGATAAAATAGAAGATATACGCGACGCAAGGCGGAGGACAATCATAGACAGAGCGAAGGAGGTTCTCCATGAATGGACCCTCGAAACCATGCCTGGCACAGATGAAATTTTTAGAGAAGTTTCAGAAACATTAAGGTTGGCAAGAGTCGAAAAATATGGACCTGACGGATTAACAGCGGGACCAGACATCGAAAGTGCAAAGGAAATAATCATAGTAGAAGGAAGAGCAGACGTTATAAACATGTTAAAAACTGGAATACAAAACGTCATCGCTCTCGAAGGCGCCAAAATCCCGCAAACCATCATAAAACTATGCCGAGAAAAAGAAGCCACAGCATTCCTCGACGGAGACCGAGGCGGAGACCTTATCCTCAAAGAACTGCTGCAGGTAACCGACGTTAAGTACATTGCCAGAGCGCCCCCAGGTAAAGAAGTAGAAGAGTTAAGCCCCAAAAAAATCGAAAAAGCCCTCAAAGAAAAGGTTCCCATAGGAAAAATAAAAGCCAAGAAAGCGCGGCGGAAAATACTAGTTCCTCAACAAATTGTTAAAACCGCAAAAGAACTGGAAGGAACCTTAGAGGCTGTGCTACTAAACAATAAGATGCAGCAAATAGAGCGACTGCCCGTAAGTGAACTCGCAGAGAAACTTCAGGGAATAAAGGATGTGGACACAGTGATCTTTGACGGTGTTATAACTCAAAGACTCGTAGATGTTGCAGCTGAAAAGAACATCAAGTTCCTCGTGGCTGCTCGCGTCTCAGAGGCAATAAAGCAACCATTGCAGGTAAATTTGTTAACCTTCACAGAAATCTAAGGTTAATCTTCCATAAATTCGAGAAGAGTTTTAGGCGTTTTTGAAGGCAACAACCCTTCTTTGGTTACCCCAAACATGGCTAGAATTCGTGCCGCAGCTGGCACTACTTGGTTCGAAACGTAATATTCGAGGTCCACTTCGTCGTAGGAGGCTAAAACATAGGGCTTCGCCTTTTCGTACAACCGGCCAGGACCAGCGACAATGACGTAACCGATTTTGTCGCCCATGGATAAATCCCACCCTTCCTTCATCAACGTTCTCGCAGCTTCAACATGCGGAGCCCTAACAGCGTATTTTTCGATTGGTTTGGTCAAGGTTTTCCATATAATGAGGTTTCTGTAGGGCACTGTTTTTTGTCGCAGATCAGAAATGTATTGGCGTACGAATTTCACAGCTTTCTCAGGCTTTTGCTCCTTAAGTATTATTTCTAACACCCTTTCCTGCACTTTTTTAGCGACTTCCGCCCAGTCTCCCCTCACCACCTCCAAACCCACTATGTCCAGTCGTCCATCAGGCAAAAGCCCGCAATACCGTTTCTTAGCCTCGGTGAACAAAACACGGACGTATATCTTGTCATGCTTTATCTCTAATCCAAACTTCCTGCCGACTTCTTCAGAGATTTTTTTGATTTTCTCGGGATCATCCTTCACGAAAATGCTGTCTGTGTCACCGTATACAACTTCTAATCCACTTTTTTTGGACAATTCGATGGTGTTTAAAATGGTTTGGCGACCCCAAGCTGTTGTGGCTTCGGCAACCGGTTTGATGTACCATCGAGCGCCGATCCAGCCAGTATAGCCATATGAGGCATTGGTGATTACCTTTACAGCTTTTTGGCGGGCGTCGAGAACTCGGTATTCCGCACTTTTAGGAGAAAGTTTTTCGAGTTTAGGTGTGATTTCATCTCGAACATCAATGAGGTGGGACAGAACTTTTTTGTAAAATCCTGGTGGCTCGGCTCTAAATCTGTGGTTTACTTCTGGAGCTACATTCACGCCGCCTGGTGGCTCTGGTTCGGTAGGTGATACGTAGGTGTCGGGTGAAACGTTTTGAGTGATCATAATATTGGGATACATGGCCTTGAAGTCGAGCACGGCTATGTCTTCATGAACCCCTGGCTTAGGTTCAAGAACAATCGCCCCCACGTATGGGAAGTATGGACGTTCAACTCTTTCTGGAATAAGCTCGCCTATTTTGTAGGCTCTCCGAATCAGGAACCATTCAACCCTAAAGCCGACCGCAGCGGTTCCCACGTAGTCTAAGGGTAAGCCAACGAGATTCGATAGTTGCATGGCAAAATCCAGCATGGCGTCAGCTATGCCCATAACGCATTGAGTGTTTTCTTTGGAAAACTTTAGCAACAAGGGGCGTTTTTCTGGACTCTGCCAATATGTAAGAAAGTCTACGTCTTCGATGATCTTGCGTTTTTCAAGTTTCATGACGCCAAGAAAGTCGGCTACGTTTTCTAAGGTCTTCACTTTCACCTCCGGAAAATCTTCTGCGAAGTCGAAAAAATCAATGTTCACTCGACCCATGACCGACACGTGACCAAAAACGCTTCTATGCGGTTCAGTTTTCGCCCTGTCCACATACAAGTCGACGCCCAATTTTCTAGAACGAACGAGGAGGTATGGCCAGTCCTGTCTATTGGTGCCGTAGCCAACGAGGATGTCGGGGTCAAACCTCCGAACGTACTTTATGAAGGATTCCAAGACGGGTTTGTCGTCAGAATCTTCTGCTACAAACTGTACCTCGTCGCCAGCGTTTGTAGCCACCGAAATTATCGCCACCGGATTTTTCTCCGGTTTGGGCGTACCTTTAGGACTGAAACAGATCATTGAAAAGCCCAAAATCCTCAGTTGCGGGGCTTCTGTCCTTCTTACGCCTTGAGGAAACGACTTCGCCAGATAAACTCCGTCAACTTGAACCCCAAGTTCGTTTTCTGTTTCTTCTACTTTGACTTCATGCCAATCGCAGGGAGTTACGTCGTTGTCTATGAGGTAGCGCATGGAATAACGAATGTCGTCTTCAAGACATTTTTCAACGCCTTCTACTTTTCTAAGAACATTAGAATACCTGCCTATGAGATCGGGATCCTGACAAGAAACTTTAATTGCCTTCACGGGTCTCCCGAAAAATCTTTTTTCCACGGTTTTCAACTTAACAAGAAAGGGAAAGTCTTCTTTGCGCGTCTGTATTCTTTCCATCACAGCTTGAGGATTCTCTTTTTCCTTGATTAGAAGATAAAAATATGCTAAGAAGTTTCGGTCGATGATGAGGATACGTTTTCCCTCTTCGTCTATGCCCCAAATCCACACTTCAGGTCGATGATCCTTGACTTCGTGATTAACATCTAAAAGCCAGAAGGTCTTCTTCATCAAGCCTTTCTCCACAAAGATAAGGCGCCAATACGTTTTTAACGGTTTTCAGTATGACTTATTGCACGACGCCAGTCATAGAAAGGAAGCACCCTTTTGAAAATCCTGCAGATGAACCTCAAGAAAGGTATCGCAAAGGTCTTACCAGAGAGTCTAGACGATTTATGGCACCTCTACAACATAATTCTTCAAAAAGATACAGTACATGCCCGAACCACCCGAGAAGTTAAAGTTGAAGACCATTATGCCCGTCCAAAAAAAGGGAAAAGGGTTCCAGTTTTTTTAGGCGTAGAAGTTGAAAAGGTGTTGTGGGACAAAATCCTCAACCGGTTGCGGATACATGGAATCGTTTGCGAGGCGCCTGAGAAAATAAGCATAAAGGGATCACGTCACACCATAGATGTAACCGTGAACAAGCCTATAACCATCGTAAAAACTGAGTGGCCGAAACATCAAATCGATAGATTAAAAAGAGCAAGCAGGGTAACAGCGGCACCCCTCGTCATAATGTCCATAGATGACGAAGAATACTGCGTGGCTGTTTTACGACAATATGGCATTGACGTAAAGGCAGAGGAAAAAACGAGACTTCCGGGAAAGTTGGAGGCAGAAAAAAGGACAAAGGCCACAAGTGAATTTTTTAAAACAGCCTTAAAATCTCTGAGAGAAGCGTGGATAAGCCTTCGCAGCCCAATAGTCATCATTGGACCAGGGTTCATAAAAAATGACTTCTCCAAGTATGTGAGGAGAGAGGCTCTAGACGTTGCAAACGCTGTTATCGACGTAAAAGGTGTGAACAACGCAGGCGTAGCCGGGATACACGAAGCACTGCGTTCCGGAGTCTTTACCAAAGCGCTGAAGCATGTGCGCATAGCTGAAGAAACAAAGGTTATGGAAGAAGTTCTAGCAAGACTTGGAAAGGGAAGGAGAGACATAACATACGGATTCGTCGAAGTTGAAAAAGCAAGCGCTTACGGTGCAGTTGAAAAACTTCTCGTGGCAGATACTACGCTAAGAGAAACTCCGGACGAAAAAAGAAAAGCCTTAGAGAAAATCATGAAGGAAGTTGAAGAAAAAGGTGGACAAATCATGGTCATTAGCACGGAGCACGAGGCAGGAACCCAACTACTTTCACTGGGTGGCGTCGCTGCACTTCTCCGCTTCCCGTTAGGCTGAAAATTCATCTATGCCCTCGGTTATTTTCCGAAAAACTTGAGACGCCTACGGACAGCTGGATTTTGATCAGCGAGTTTCTTCAGAACCAACTCAAACGTTTCGTCAGGTGACAACTCTCTCTCAATAAAGACCCCTGTTCTGCCAACTTCGTCGCGACGCAAGAGGGCGTGAACACGGTCTAACACGGTGTTGAGAGAGACGCCTAAAAGGTTGGCAACTGCCTCCTCTCGACCCACAATGGCGCTTTCAACATGGCCTTCCGGCGTGGGTTCGATGAGCATGAGGCGTTTGTCCACGCCTGGGACTCGCATGTCTTTTTTGAGCATAGAAAGCGACGCTTCGCCGCCAAACTTGTAGAAGTCTTTCTCCACTGGGCGAAGCTTTGCTAAAGGAAAAGATATGCACCGTTGTTTGTCTATCTCAATGTATCCCTTCACCGCGTAGAAAGGCGTAGCTTGTACAACTATTCGACGATTAACTTGAACGCCGGAGCGCTCGAGAGCCGTTTCTATCATGAAGGAGGAGGGTGGGTCTGGCAGGAATACGTCGATGTCGCTTGTCTCCGAAACGTCGCCTCGGGCGATGCTTCCATGCGCGATAGAGCGCAGATGGAACTCTTCTAGAATCTCCATTATTTGAACTGTCTTGGACCTCAACTCTCTTAGCAGGTTCCAGCATTTCTTGTCGTAGACGACCTCTACGCGTTCGGCGCGTTTCACTGGTTTTTTAGTCATCTTCGCTCACCGGTTGGAGGGAAGTCTTCAGCCAGTCCAGGTAAGGTGGCGAACCCTCTATTATGGGAAGTGCAATGATTTCTGGCACATCATAGCTATGGATTTCCGTAACCCTTTCTGATAGTCTTTCGAAGAGACTTTTGTGGGATTTCATGAAAACCAGAAACTCGTTTTCCTCATCGACCTTTCCTTGCCACCAAAATAGAGATGAGACTGGACCCACGATGTTTGCGCAGGCAATCAACCTTTCCTTGAGCAAACTGCGAACAATTTTCAAAGCTTCTTCCTTGTTAGGCGTAGTTATAATCACAACGACGTAAGACATGGGTTCTCCCATAAAGACTATTACATCACATTGTCTCTTAACAATCTTTTTTCTAGCAAGGTTTTGTGCATTTTTTCTATTCGTTTCCTGTTAATGTAACCTTTGTGTGGACGAAAGCCTCCTGAAAATCCTTTAGGAATATGCAACAGTTCATGAATCAACGTTTTTTCCTTCTCTTCTTCACTCAACCTGTCATATCGTTCAGAGATAACTTCAATGACATATGCTGGTGGTCGTAGTAGTACTTCTTGCCACATTCTACTTAACCCATGAATACGAGCAACAGTACTTCTAGATTTAGAACCCTTACTTCGATAACAATAAACAAATTGGGCTACAACATGAAATAAGTCCAGACCATCTATGATTTCACTTACCAACCTCTTAACATCTGAAGCTTCCACATATTCCAATGGCAAGTTTGTTACCACTCCTAACTTTAGCACATAATAGAAAACATCACCTATCAAAGTTTAGGATTAAGAACTAATAGAGTTTGGAAGGAACATCAGTCTTAAAGGATTTTCTTGTAATTCTTGGTTTTACCCAAAATTTTAAAAAAGTTGAACAAGAGATATAATACGAAGGAATATTCCTAAGTGACATAATTTTGATGGGAGTTTTTCCTTCATAATGAAATAAGGTGGAAAATTGTTATGCTGTTCCTGAGCTACTGGGAATTAAAAGAAACCTTTACTCCTAGGGATGTTGCAAAACTGGCGGCTGAATTAATGGAGAAGAAACTCTGGCCCGTGGAAGGAGTAAAAATCCTTGGCTGGTACATCACCTGCGACGTGCCTCATTGGGGCATTACCCTAGAAGAGGCAGAAACCGTAGAGCAAGTTATGAAAGGTGCACTCGTCTGGGAAAACGCAAAACCCGGTCTCTTCAAGATGCTTAAGGTTTCCCCTGCAATGACAGCCGAAGATGCCATACCTCTCGTAATGGAATTGTAGGTCCTGAACCAGAAACCAACTCTTAACCTCCCCTCTTTTTTCTTTATAGAACATTTAGATTATCTCTTAAACAAATAGTCAAAGAACCAGTTAAATGCATCTGGAGTAATCCTACCCCGCGAATCCGTCTGTGAAACAATGTTAAAATCATAAGCAAATTGTTGTCAATTGTGCCAGAGGTTGAGAACCTTTGAAATCTACAATCAGAAAAGAAGCTCAAACTAAGCTCCTTTAGGGAGTCTGGTTAATTTTTAAATATCATAGTATTATTTAGTTAATTCCTGCTTGGAAAGAGTCTGGGAGATAGAAACAGCGGCCTGTCTCCGATCTGAGATGACGTGAAAAATGGTAATGTGCACCTTATGTAAGAAGAAAGAAGCTGTTTTCATGCGTCGTTACTCAGGGGAGAAACTTTGTGGAAGATGCTTTTGCAAATCTGTAGAAAACAAAGTGCGAGGAACGATTTCTAAGTACGAGATGTTTGAACCGAAAGACAAAATCATGGTGGCCGTGTCTGGCGGGAAAGACAGCGTAACTCTCCTCCACATACTGACAAGGATTGAAAAAGCCTTCCCAGACGCAGCTCTGAGTGCCGTCACAGTTGATGAAGGAATAAAGGGCTATAGAGATGAGGCTCTAAAAATCGCCATGAAAAATTGTCAAAAGCTTGGCGTAAAACACGTAGTGACTTCCTTCAAGGGAATGTACGGTCACACGTTAGACGAAATCGTAAACATGATTCGAGAGAGGAAAGAAAAGGGCCTAACACCTTGCTCCTATTGCGGGGTGCTGAGGAGAAGAGCCCTAAACACAGCGGCTCGAGAAGCAGGCGTGGACAAGCTTGCCACAGCCCACAGTCTCGACGACGAAACCCAAACCATGCTTCTCAACATTATTCACGGCGATGCCCTACGGATAGCGCGCGTCAAGCCTGTGTTAACAGTGATCCATCCAAAACTTGTACAGCGCGTGAAACCACTCTGCGAAGTGCCGGAAAAAGAAATCGCTTTCTACGCATACCTGAGAAGAATCGAGTTTCAGGGCATTCCCTGCCCCTACGCCCAAACCGCCCTAAGAAACGACATACGGGCCATGCTCAACCGCATGGAAGAAAAGCACGCTGGAACAAAATTCGCCATCTTCAGATCCGTAGAAAGGATTAGACCAGCGTTGGAAGCTATGGCAGAAAAAGCAAAGTTACAGAACTGCGGAAAATGTGGAGAACCAACTGTCGGAGAAATTTGCAAACCGTGCCAAATGCTACAAGAACTCCATATTTTTTTGGAGGTGCCATAGAAAAACTCTTTTTCAGAGATGCTTTCTACTAAGGCTGTGAACCCTGTTGACGGTGCTTTCCGACGAGGAAATACTTGAACACTTGAAAAACGAAGAGATCAAGATTACACCCTTTGAAACTTCTTGTCTCAACCCTGCTGGTTACGACTTAAGGTCTTCCAGCGAAGTAGCTATAAAACCTAAACAATATGAACTGACAGCAACTTTGGAAACCGTCGAATTGGGGTTAAAGACAACGGGTTCTCTTCACATACGTTCTTCGCTTGCAAGAGAAGGCATCGTCGGAAGTTTCGCTGTTGTAGACCCCGGATTTCGCGGACAACTAACACTTAATCTTCATAACGCCGGAGAGAAGGAGATCACGATAAAGGAAGGAGAGCCGATAGTTCAGATAGTTTTCCATAAACTTGGAAGCCCAGCGAAAAAAGGTTACCGCGGATTATACCAAAACAGCAGAGGAATAGTCCCGAGCAAACGACACAAGCTCTGATCAGAATCATAATTCTAGGCGGCGAGTCACCTTGGTTCGAAACCCAGTTTTCGCCAGTTTCCTCAACCTCTTTACTCGTACCCGCAACCCCTCAAGCGCTGAACGTCCAAGCTTAGGTTGCTCCCTCCCGGGCCTGGCCAGGTTCGCCTGGCAAACGCGGTCCACAGCCTCCCTACGAAGGTTGCTCCACGACCGCCAGCCCCAAGGGACGGATAGTCAAGGTTAGAGGACTGGGGAATCCTGACGATCTTTGACGCCTCGCCAAGGCTCTCAGCCCGTCCTATAGAGGGTTTACGGTTCAGGGGACCCCTAGCCCCCCGCCTAAGACCCGCCGCCAAGAAAAATGATGCACCTAGAAGGTATAAAAGTTTGTTAATATCCCAAGGCTAGTTGGTACCAAATCGTCTTACGACTTTCCTTTCTACCGCACTTTCTTAATGAACTCTTTCTGCTTCAACCCTCATCATGGCTTCTCTGGGAGTCTTTTCTGGAACTTCATCTTTGATTTTGACTAGCTTTATGGCGTCGTTTGGGCAATTGTAGGCGCAAAGCCCGCATCCTATGCATCTCTCTTCCAAGAAGAAGATTCTATCTGGCTCATCATCGTGAGAGGCATGGTATACGTTTGCCTCCATGGGGCAAATACGGATACACTTCCTACACGTATTGCAGAGCTCATCATCTCTCACAGGAAGAAAGTTTGATTTGGCAATAGCCCTAGGGTTGTGCAACTCATAGAGGCCTCTCAAGATGCCGCAGGAGCAGGTACAACAATTGCAGACGAACTGGGGTCTTGTTTGAACGTTGGTGGTTGAATGAACCAGACCTGCTTTCTCCATTGTTTCTAGCAATTCTAATGCTTCCTCAACGGTTAAGTAGCGTCCGTGCCCCCTCTCCACCATAAATTCTGCGAAATAGTCAAAGACGAGGCAAGTTTCCAAGGGGTGATCACATTGCTTATGTATCCTACAAGCGCAATTCATGACAGCTATCTTACCAGAAGTGGTAATGTACTCCGACATCTTCTCGAAGGGTAAAATCTCGTGTCCTGCACTTATTTCTTTGTCAAGGGTTATCGTCTTTTCAACGGGCATCACTCGGGCCCAAGGATAGTTAGAAGCGCCTCCTTCCATGCCACCCCCGCCCACATAATATTTTTCGAAAAGTTCTGACACTTTCCGTTTTTCATCGGAATCGCGAACTGAAACAAAATAGAACTCAAAAATGCCCGGAATCATTGGCATCAGAGAGTAGTATACATTTCCGTCTCTTCTGCCCGTGAATCTGAAAAGCAAGCCCCTCAAAACCAAACGATCTACAATTTCTTGGACCCTTTTCCGAGGCTTTCCTGTCCTTTCAACAATCTGATCCATTGTTTCAGCGTCTTGGTAAGGAGCCGTAAAATGAGTTAAAAATTCAGCCTCTTCCTCGGTGAACAGCGTCCTAAGCATTTCCATCGCTTCTCTCGCTCTCGGAACCTTTATGGGCCACAAACTCATTTTCTTTCTCAGTTTCTCGTAAACATCTGCTTCTGCCATAAACAACCCTACCTAGTGGAAACAGACATACGGTTCCTCTTCCTAATAAACAATACAGAAATTTGTGATGAAAAAACGGACAAAAAATCCAAAGTATCTGGCTAAACTTCGACTCGCTCAGTGAATTTAAACATATTGTGCACTAAATGATTAAAATTGGTGCTCCGGCCGGGATTCGAACCCGGGTCTTCGGCTTTCTTCCGGTGAGCGTCGAAAGGCCGAAATACTTGGTCCGAAGAGGTTTAACCTGGCTATATTTGGCAGAAGAGGAGCCGTGTCCTCTCTTCTACCGGAGCCCAAACCGGAGCATCATGCAATAATCCGTTCCCTCGTTTTAACTTTTCTCCACTTTATAAGAAGCATACCGTGTCGATGCAGCCTCCCTCCTCTAGTATGATATTGTCACTGAGGAAGGGGTTCCGCCGAGTAGTTTCGCCGCAGCTGAAGCCACCTTTTCAAGATGCTGTTCTTCCGTGTAGACGCGTAGAATGTTTATGAATCCTTTGAGAACTTCGAATACTCCGGAGATGTCGCCTAGTCGTTGAGAAACTTTTCTTCCTTCCCTAGTTTTCTGAAAAACTGGGACTTCCATCGGTTCTAGTAAAACAGAGTGATGGTAAGGCACTGAGGGAAGTGTTGGCACGTCGATCATAACGGATTGCGTTTCAACTCCTGCCTCTGAGGCGATTTTGTCCCTCATTTGGTTTCTGATTTCCTCGACACTTAAGATGCTTGTCATGGTTTTTTCTCTCACGTGGAAAGTCCTGTCGTAGGCGCATTTGAGGAGTCTGCGTCTTTCTAGGTTTCCCATGATCTTTCTAGATTTTTCGCATTTCCTCAGCATGGCCCAAACGGTGTAGTCGTTTAAGGCCAGATATTCTTCCGGTGACTGGAAGTCTACTAGACCTAGTTCATCTTTCGCTTCTTCCATGGCCTTTGCAATCATTATTTGCGCTGCTCGTGCAACTCTGTGGAAGTATATGCTCTTGAAGGATTCCAGTCTGGCTAGCATGAAGGATTCGAGGGCTGATAGGGCTCCTAAGTCAACCGCAAGGTTTTCGTCAAGGATGTCCAACATATGGATGAGACGGAAGACATCTACGTATCCGTATTCTGCGCCAGTGTGATAGGTGTCTCGGACCACGAAATCGAGTTTGTCCACATCCACAGAGCTTTGGATGATCTGATCGATGAAAGCCTTGCCCGGTTTATGCAGTGACCCAACTGCTAGTTTTCCGATAACATCTGGGTCGTATCCCAGCCCTTTGATTATGTCGCTTAGTTCGGATTTTTGGATAATCCAAGTGGTCATGTCTTCATGGGTTTTGTTCAGAAACTTTGCGAGGAGGTGTTCAAAAACGTGGGAGAAGGGACCGTGGCCTACGTCGTGAAGTAAGGCGGCTATTCTGATGGTTTGACTCTCGTCTTCTGAGAGGTGGCTTGAAAGGTTTGGGTTCTCTGAGAGACAGCCGGCTAGGTACATGACGCCGATGGAGTGCTCGAAGCGAGTGTGGTTGGCGCCTGGATAAACAAATTCTGCTCCTGCCAGTTGTCTTAGCCGATGAAGCCTCTGAACTGGGAAGGAGTCGATGATTTCTTTTTCTGCTTCCGTAACGTAAACATACCCATAAACAGGGTCTTTTATTTCGCCCCAGTATCGTCGCATGGCGACGTTTCTCCTATTCTTGTCAATCTTGAGCATTATTATTAAGGTAATCGATTTATTATGGATAGTGGGCGGGCTGACTGGTGAAGAAGAAGGGAGTTTTCGTCTGCATCGAGGGGCTTGACGCCAGCGGAAAAACTACCCATGCCCATCGGCTTGTAAGAAATCTGCGAAGAGAGGGTTTTGACGCTCTATACACCACTGAGCCGAGTCTAGGCGAAATTGGAAGGTTCATAAGGACATATATTCTGCAGAGGAAGAGGCGGGTGCCAAGCGTTGTGGAAGCCCTCTTATTTGCGGTTGATCGGTTTGATCACGTGGAGAAAGAGGTTAAGCCCGCGTTGGAGGAGGGGAAGATTGTGGTTTCTGACAGATACGTCTACTCGTCCTTGGCATATCAAGGGGCAGCGGGATTAGATATTAAATGGATTGAAGAGATTAACAGGTTGGCTCTTACCCCGGATTTGGCGATATATATTGATGTCCCGCCGGAAGTTGTAGTCAAAAGGATGAGGCGGAAAAAGTCGGTTATGGAAAGGCTGGGGACTCAAAGGAGGGTTAGGGAGGTTTACATGAAGTTTGTAGAGAAGGGAAAGCTTGTGTCCGTTGATGGAAACAGAAGAAAAAATGAAGTGGCAAAAGATATTTTGACAGTTGTCCTCGACTTTTTGAAAAATTATAGAGATTTCCAATCTGTATGATTGGACGCGCTTGCCAAGAGTCTAAAGCTTTATCAACGTTGTTTCGTAATCGGCGATGATATGTTTTTTGCCTTTTTTAACTACTTTATGCCCCTCTTTTTCCAAGAGTTTTTTCTGTCCTTCGACTCCGCCGGGATATTTCGCGTTTATCACTCCACCAGTTTTCAAGGTACGCCAGTAAGGGGTAACATCTTTTTCACCCTCTTGTCTTTGTTCTTCAGCAGCATGAGCCGCAACCCAAGCAAAAATACCAGTTGTCATAGGGCAACCAATCGTTGCCTTGTGTTTTTTCGCTAGCGCCGCACGAATTTCATTAATGGTAACAAGTTTTCCCTCAGGCACTTTTCTCATCATTTCATCGACTTCAATCGGCGCGGGGATAACAACTGTGCCTGTGCCCCATCTTTTGCTCATTTTATCAGTGATTTTTTCCACTTTCGGCAGACCCTTACTATCTGCCAATTTCTCCGTCCACCTCTTCTTTTTTGTTAGCATAGCTCTCTCCTCCTTATAAGATAAGGAAAATAATGTTATAAGCTTGGTTTTGCTGGTTAGCGCGAGCTTTTGGCATCTTAATGGATTTTGAATTCTGATTTGCAATTCATAACTCATATTAAATGTCAGAGTCAACGTCAAGCCACAATGTCAAACCAGAAATCTAAACTACCAAACTGCAAATTCAAAAGACAATGCGATTTCAAGGCATCGTATCGAAATAGGACAAAATGCCGATGGGACGGCACGTGCAACCAGCAAATCGGCACGCGTTAAGGGACAAAAATAGGGAAAGTTAAGCCTAGACGCACAGCGAGCGCATATGCCATGTTAAAGGTAACACTAGGTTTGTTTTAGTAGAGAACTCGCAAATATTCCAAGTTTAACGGTTTTAGCTGCCTCTGGGAGAGTTCTTCGTTTATGCGCTTCGTTATAAAAGTGATCAAATCTTCTAGGGGAACTCGTTGGGTTCCTCTTTCATGGCAGATCCGCAGCTCCATGCTGTTCTCTTGGAACATGAAGCGGAGCATGTGATAATCAAATTTTAATGGAACTCGTTTCCCCTCGTCATTGACAACATGGTAACGAACAACGAAGAAAAAATCTAGTGTTGACAGTTCTTTTTCAGCTATGCTTCTCTGAAACCTATCTAGTTCCTTCTCGTCTAAAAAGTTGAAATCGAAGTCTTCAGCTACTCCAAGCTCGAAACTAACCTCACACTCTTGTGGCAAATGGGGCGTTACAGCCCTTAAACCACAAGCTTCATGATTTAAATTATGAAGCGTGGAGAGAATTGTTTGCTGGACCTTTCTTATTGATGACTCACAGGTGAATCGAACAACACCGTGGATGACTTCCGGAAAATTTTCGTAACGCCCTAGCAACCTACACGCCTTTTGCTGAGATTATTACGTTCTTTTCGTCTTTCTTATCCTTTCAAGATTTTCAAGTAGCGTAGATAGGATGGATCCAAGTCTCTGCAGTTTTTCAGCGTCCTTCTCTTCTCTGATTTCTTTTTCTATTTCTTGAATCTTCGTTAGGATAGTTGACTCTAGGCTGGTGAGAAGTACCAGGCTCGCGGCCTCTGTCGGTGTCTCTCCTTCCTTCACCACTATCACCCGCTTTTGACACTGAACACACCAGAGGTCCCCGCTTTTCAGTTTGAAGAGAGGTGAAGAACAGGCTGGACAGGAATGCTCTGTGAGGGTGGCACCCCGCCTAAGCATATCCGCCATGGTTTTGATGTCCTTCGACTCCTTAGGCAACTTCAAAGCCCCTTAACAAACTTAGTTATACGTAAATAATATAATCTCTGTGTCAATTATACCCATCCCCTCCCTAGGCTCTATGAGTCGAATAAACTGCCAAAGGCTAAGCCAATCCGCAAACAGTATAAATCGGCGCCTGTCTATACCATATGAACAAACAGGTTGCATCTCGCTGAAGCAATATTGCCGGAGGCTTCTGTATGGTTAGAAAAAAGAAATTGCAGGAATATGAGGAAAGAATAAAAGAAGCCATGAACGTTCTTGGACTAGTTTCCGAAGACACCACAACTCCCCGCAACATAAGAAGGGCTGCAAAGCAGTCCATCGAATCGCTTCAGCTGACGGAAAACACTCCAGCCGTCAGGGCGTCCAGCGCCATATCGATTCTCGACGATATCTTGCAAGACCCTAACATGCCACCCTACACTAGAGTGAAACTTTGGAATGTCATGAGTCTCCTCGAAGCCATCAAAGACTAAAACTAGATAGAGGACCATTGGCGCATGTTGCCTCATATCCCAGCCTCATCATCAACGTTTCAGTAGCGAAGCTTCTAGCGTTACGTGACGCCTTCCTGCTGCATGCTCAGTATTTCTGCCTCAGCGTAACCAAGCCACTTCAAAATTTCCTCTGTGTGTTCTCCGAAGGATGGAGGGGGACTCCTAATCTCACAAGGGGTTTCAGAGAATTTCATTGGCGTGCCGAGTTGTTTGATTTTGCCCACGCCTGGATACTCAACTTCCACAACCATCTTCCTATGCAATATCTGAGGATCCTTGAACACCTCGTCCATGTCGAAGACAGGTCCACACGGCACATCCTCCTTTGACAAAAACTTAATCCACTCGCTCAGAGTTCTTCTTTTGAAAATTTTCTTGATGGTTTGAAACATCTCCTTGAGCTTAGCATCGTCGGTGGTATACTGGTATTTGATGAAGTCGGTTACGTTCAAGGCCCTACAGAGGCTAGCCCAAAATTCCTCTTCTAGGCATCCTATGGTTATATACTTCCCATCTTTGGCCTCATAGACGTTATAGCAGGGAAAACCACCATTCAACAACCACTCGCCACGTTTCGGGGGCCTTCCGTCACCAACATAGAAGGCTGCAGGTAAGACTATCAGAGAAGCGACAACATCAAGGAAGGATACGTCAATGTATTGCCCTCTTCCCATTTTCTCTCGCGCCAAGAGGGCAGCGAGTATCGCCATAACCGTCATAAGGCCCGTGGTCAAGTCCGCGATTTGAACGCCTGGTATTACAGGAGTCTCACCGGATTGGCCGGTTATGCCAAGGACCCCCCCATAGCCTATGTAGTTTACATCGTGTCCTGGCAAGTCTCTATAGGGTCCATCCTGACCATAGCCAGACATTGAACAATAAACTATGCGTTGGTTAACCTTAATGACAGACTCGTAATCGATGCCGAGTCTTTTGACAACTCCTGGTCTGAAGCATTCGATAACTACATCGGACCTTTCCACTAACTTATAGAAAACCTCTTTGCCCTTCTCAGACTTCAGGTTCAGTTTCAGACTTTTCTTGTTCCTGTTCAGCATTAGGTGAGAGACACTTTGACCCTTTATGAGCGGGGGCACCCAACGTATGTAGTCGCCTAAGCTAGGTTCTTCAACCTTAATGACTTCGGCTCCCATATCGCCCAGTATCATTGTGCAATAGCCTCCAGGCAACAGCCTAGTTAGGTCTAATACTCTGACTCCGTCTAGAGTTCTCATCCAGAAACCCTCAAATCACTAATTAAGTGCCTCTTAAAAACTCTAATGTTGCCTCCTGCAGATAAGCCTAGACCGTGAAAAGTCTTCAAGATGATATAATAAACGAGATAAACAATTTATTAACGTCATAAACTATTACGCGCGCGTTAATTCTTAGAAACTGAGGTCTTATCTATTTGTCTACATATCTGTTCAACGACATGCACGGTTTCATATCCCATTTCAGGGGTGACTAGTGGTTCTCCGTTACCACAGATGCTTTCCACAAATGACCTGATAATCATTGCATGCGCAGTGCTAAAACTTCTGGGTCCTCTCTGTTTAGCTAAGATGGTGCTCAAGTATGAAAGCCCTATTTTGATCTGGTCAACGACATTCTCGGCGAGCCATATTCCGCGTCCGGGCTTCGTTGCAATTAAACTGCTAATAGGGTAGATTCCGGCTTGCACGGCACCTCCAGTGCCGTAGATGTCTGTATAGACATCAGTTCTCTGGGACCCTGGAGCGTTAAAGCTGATATAAATGGTTCCAATCTTTTTCTCATCGGCCTCCAAAATTACTCTCAATTCATCGAAGGGCATCCATGGATAAGGGCCCAGTTTGTCAGTGAAAACGGATTTGACTTCCAATTTTCCTAGAACGGCTTGGAGAAGATATATGGGGTGGGGTAAGTTTTCTCCAAATCTGCCCCCTGGAAGTCTATAGCACCAATGATTTCTATCTGATGCCATTGGTTCATCATTGCTGTGTAAAATTCCAACGTTCATTCCAACGATTTGCCCAATGTCTCCTGCTTTAATTCGCTTCGTTGCACGTAGCATTGACGGCTCAAAGAGTTGGCTATGAATTATCGTCAGCCTCGATGATGAATTCTGAAGCGTATCCATGACTTTATCCGCCCCCTTAGTCGTCACAGTGAAGGGTTTTTCCACGACCACGTGACATCCAGACTCCAGAGCCTCTGTAGCTAGATCCGCGTGAAATTGGGGAGGAGTACAGATTGAAATAGCGAAAAGGTCTTCGCTTTGGAGCATCTCAGAGAAGCTAGTATGGTGAGAAGGGATTCTCCATTTTTTGGCAAATTGCATGGCAGTTTTTTCATTTATGTCACAGACAGTGGTTACGGACGCTCCTATGTCTCTCCATGCATTTACATGAAGCCCAGAAACGTCTCCGCAACCAACTATTCCAGCCTTCATGTTAGATGGCTTCCTACGAAACTCCATTTTAATTGTATTCGACTTAAAAAAAGTTGCTTCAAAGTTTCATCTTACCTCTCTGTTAGCCTTCTACTTTTCTGGCCGTTCACTCTGCAAATTAATAGAAGTCTTCGGTTGAGCCGCTAGCTAAAACATATATTACACTTGTAACATGTAGTTTTGGGTTCCGGAGGATGCCTCTTGAAATTTGATGTTATAATCGTCGGCGCCGGTCCGGCTGGAATCTTCTCCGCTCTTGAACTGGCTGACAAAACGGAATTAAATATTCTTATGATCGAGAAGGGTCCAGACATCAATCAACGCAAGTGTCCAGCGAACAGAGGTTTAGGATGCTTAAACTGTGACCCTTGTTCATTGCTATCGGGCTGGGGCGGCGCCGGCGCCTTCAGCGATGGAAAACTTACCCTATCCACCGAGGTTGGTGGGTGGCTCAACGAATATTGTACCAACGAAAAACTCGGCGACTTGGTGAACTACGTGGACAGCGTATATCTGAAGTTCGGGGCAATTAAACACCTTTATGGAGTGGACCCCGATAAAATTGATGAAATCGCGCGAAGAGCATCCTTCGCTGGGTTGAAGCTTATTCCGCAAAAAGTACGCCACATGGGCACCGAAAAGTGCGCCCAAACCCTCCGCAAAATGCGTCGTCACGTTAAAGACAGGGTTGATATTCGAACCAAAACAGATGTGAAAAGCCTTCTGGTTAAGAAAGATGGGGTTGAAGGAGTTGAGACTACAACGGGTGAAAGATTTTATGGGAAATACGTAATTGTAGCCCCAGGTAGAAGCGGAGCCGAATGGTTGAAGTTCGAGGCAGAGTCTTTGGGTTTGAAAACGTTAAACAACCCTGTTGATGTAGGCGTTAGGGTTGAGGTTCAAGCCTCAATTATGGAGGAACTAACAGAGGCTTTGTATGAACCCAAGTTTATTTACTATTCTAAGTCGTTTGACGACCAGGTGAGAACGTTTTGCGTTGCGCCTTTGGGAGAAGTCATTACTGAATCGTACAATGGTGTATTAACTGTAAACGGTCAGAGTTACGCTGAGAGGAAAACTGGAAATACCAACTTCGCCATTTTGGTCAGCACTTCTTTCACAGAGCCCTTCCGGGAACCCATTGCCTATGGAAAATACCTTGCAAGGCTCACCAACCTTCTCAGCGGAGGCGTGATCGTTCAAAGGCTGGGTGACTTCGAAGTTGGAAGACGATCAACCGAAGAGCGGATAAAAAGAAGCTTGGTTGTCCCAACGCTTAAGAATGCTACGCCAGGCGATCTCAGCTTTGTTCTTCCCTATCGATACTTAGCAGATATTCGTGAAATGCTTCAAGCTTTGGATCAGGTTGCTCCAGGGGTATACTCGAAAGACACGCTACTGTATGGCATAGAAGTAAAATTCTATTCTTCAAGACTTGAATTGAGCGATTGCTTGGAAACAAAAATTCATAATTTGTTTACGATAGGCGATGGGGCTGGGGTAAGTAGGGGTCTCATCCAAGCGTCTGCTTCAGGCGTCATCACCGCAGAAGAGATTTTGAAAAGGGAAACATAGGTTAACTTAGGATTCTTTCGATGGCTTCTTCCTCTGCTTCTTCCACTAGTGGAATTCCAGTTACCTTCGACGCTCTTTCACTCAGCGCAACAAGGTCTTTTCTGTCAAGTAGGTTCAGTTTCCATTTTCTTGCCCCAGCCATCAGCTGCATCAACCCAACCTTGATCCTTTCATTCAGATATGTGTAGAGGCCAACTGCTTCCCAAGGAATTTCCTTGAACCTTTTTCCATACGTTGCCTTCAGTTCAGGCGCTGTGATGAAGAATTTGTCGGGTGTTGTTCCGTATCGTTCTGCAAACGCTCTCGGTAGCTTACCTTTTTTAGACAGTTCCGCGAAGTATGACGATTTCATGACCGCGAGGAGGGGTGCCCTCGCCATCAAAACAGCCTTTACGTAGGGTCCTTCGCCGAAGTTACTCATCGCTATAGCCTTGAGCATTTGTGACTCTTTTATTAAACCGCCAGCTATTATTATGTCAGGTACGTGTCTACCCTTTTTTCTTAAAATTTCTGCGCATTTCAAAACCTGAGTCTCTAGGTAAACCGTTGGAGTGCTCATTTCATCCATCATTGGCACTGGGCTCATACCTGTTCCGCCTCCGGCGCCGTCGAAGGTCACCGCTTCTATTTTGGCTTCGGATGCTAGTTTCATTGTGAACGCAACTGCGGATGGTCTGTAGGCGCCTGTCTTTAGGATCACATGTTTGGCTCCTTGGCTTCTCAGCCAGTCGATGTCTTCTAGAAATCTTTTTTCTGTGGGGATGCCAACTCGACTGTGTCTCTCGAAGGATTGGAATATTCCGTCTTTGAAGGCCTCTTGAACTGTTTTGTCTTCGGGGTCTGGGAATAGGAAGTATCCCCGCTTTTTCAGCATGATGGCTTCTTCTAAGTCTCTTATTCTAACTTCTCCGCCTATACCTTTGGCTCCTTGTCCCCACTTTCTCTCGATTATGTTTACTTCCAGTTTCGACAAGGCGTAGACGTCTACTCCCAGTCTTTGGTCTTCGACGTTTGTTTGAACGGCAACGTCACCGTATTTTCCGTCCCAGAATTTTCGGAAAGTTTCAACTCTACGTTTCAGTTCCTTCGAGTAGGTTACTTTGCCGTTTGTGATTTTTGATTCAGAGTCCATTCCGCATACGTTTTCTCCAATGGTTATGATAACTCCTGCTAGGGCTGCTCCTATGGCTAAGCCTTCCCAGTTTAGTCTAGCCACTTCGGTGGATCCGAAGGCTCCTGTTAAAATGGGGATTTTCAATTGAATTCCCGCAACTTTGCTTTCTACGTTTACGTTTTGGAATATCGCCTGGTCGGAGTCTGCTTCTATTCCCTCGGCTTTGAAGAGAGCTGATTGGATGTTGAAGTCGGACCAGTCTAGGCGAAAGTCCTTTAGAGCGCTGGCTGTGCTGTATCCAAATTGTACCGGCTCTGGGTAAAGAGCTTCCCTTCCCCTGAAAGTGGACAACCCTACTTCGCATAAGAAGGAGCAATCTCTGATGCATAGGGGACACATGCCGCTCGTTGGGCTCACATCTTTTACTCTAGTTATTGTTCCAACTGTGGATTTGGCGTTTAGGTAGGAAGAGTTTTTGTCAACTCGCTCACTCATTTTCCCTCACCCATACAACACAAAAACTCCCCTCTGCATTACTAAACCTCGCTTTTAAAGGTTTTTTAAAAGCTAAAGATACAAAATTACATGTGGCTGCGATGCTAAGCTAGTCGCTTATCTTAGAATTTTGCTTTTTAATGTGGGGCCGCCCGGATTTGAACCGGGGTCCCGAGCGCCCGAGGCTCAGAGCCTAGACCATGCTAGCCGACGGCCCCTCTCAAACATCTTTCTCGCAACAGGCTTACATAAGGCTTCTCTTAGAATTT
>JAOUPL010000126.1 GCA_029879825.1 Candidatus Bathyarchaeota archaeon | reverse complement strand
TCAAAAAACAGGGCGATATGACCCAGCAACGGCACTTTAACCCCTGTATATTTGCCGACGATATCACTTTCTCTGACTCTCCACCCATCTGGACCCGGGTTGGCATCGCCTTGCGTTATTAAATAATATGTTGTATCTGTGCCATTTCCCACAGCTCTGTGCACAATGAGATCAGAGGGATATGTGGGCTTGCGGAATACGATTATGTCGCCGGGAGAGTTAGCGTCTTTCGGAGCAACATGAATTTCAAGGGCATTCTGCACTCCCTGAACCAAGATGAGATCGCCCTCATATAAGACGGGTTCCATGCTTCCAGAGGCGACTGCCAAAAGCGGGTGCTCTGTTCTAAAAGCAAATCTTAAACCATACCAGAAAACGATAACGATGACAATCGTGATTATTACCATAATAACTGTCTGCACATAATCTTTCCTAAGCAACTCAGCCAATTTTGCCCGTTTCACTCGTTCCACACTCTATCTTGTCTCCGGCAACGCTTAAAATTTTCAGAAGAGTCTTGTTCCTTCCACATGTTAAAAACTTAACGCTTTCTCAAACAAAAAAGGAGGATGGTGTGGACCTTTTAAAGGCCACTTGGGCTTAGATTCCCATACCTTTGAGATCCGTCTTTACTTTACTGACAGCCTTTACGTTTTCCCGCGCTTTTGGCATGCGGATTGCTTGGCGATGCCAACGCCTCAAATTTTTCGCTTGCTTAAGACAACCCTGAAGGGTTTGTGGCATTTGGGGCAGTCAAAAAGTCCTATCGTCAGCTCAACCTTCTTCCCTGTTTTGTCTGGACGACCAGCCATCTTCCAGCTTTTTCTAGGGTTAGCAACTTCGCCTCCACATTTCGGGCATTTAGCCATGCATCTTCCTCCAACAATGTTCAACCATCATGGTTTGAATGATATCGAATAAAAGATTTGCCCTTCATCTCGGAGAGTGAAAAAGGCTAAACATAAGCGAAAAACAGTCATGTAGATTGATATCTTGAAGAATGAATGCGATGTATCAATAAACATTGAAAATTCAGAAATTCCAAATCAACAAAATCATGGAAATTATTATTGAATAAAATATTGATGAGCAACCTACTGGTTCCAAAACGCTTTTACAGCGGCTCCGGCTGTATTTCCTTAGCTTTGGTGCATATGGACTTTGACAGAAAAATCCAAGAACGCTTTCGAGTTGCTCGTCAAACCGATCCGTAGATTAGTTGAGCAGAAAGGCTTTGAAACGCCGACCGAGCCCCAAGAAAAAGCTATAACTCGAATCCTTGAGGGAAAGAACGTTCTCCTCATATCTCCTACTGCCACCGGAAAAACTGAGGCAGCTGTTCTCCCGGTTCTCAACATGCTTCTTCAGACGCCTGAAAGACAGCGGGGAATCAAAATCCTCTATGTGACCCCTCTCAGGGCCTTGAATCGAGACTTGCTTGAGCGTCTAGAGTGGTGGTGCAACAACCTAGACGTTAAGCTGGCGGTCAGGCACGGTGACACCGACACTAACGAGAGGACAAGACAGGCTCGAAGCCCTCCAGACATGATTATCACTACGCCGGAAACCTTGCAAGCCATTTTGCCAGGCAGGCTGATGCGCCAGCATCTTCAGCAGGTTCGCTGGGTTATAGTGGATGAGGTTCATGAGATGGCGGACAGCAAGAGAGGAAGCCAATTGTCTCTGGCGCTTGAGAGACTTCGATGGGTTGCGGGCAGAGACTTTCAATTGATCGGCTTGTCAGCCACTATAGGCAGTCCAAGCAGGGTCGCTCAGTTCCTTGTTGGTAATGGACGTGAAGTTGAAATCGTGAGAGTGCCCGTCGCAAGGCTCATGAAACTAGAGATTCTTTTTCCGCAACCCACATCAGAGGACTATGAGTTGGCTTCAACTTTGTTTACCCATCCAGAGGTTGCAGCTCGTCTCCGCATCATTCGCCAATATATAGAAAGTCACAAGTCTGTTCTTCTTTTCACAAACACGCGTGCCATCTCAGAGGTTTTAGCCAGTCGATTCAAAGTATGGGACATGGACTTCCCTGTTTCCATTCATCACGGCTCTCTGGCTAAGCCTTCTAGAGTCGCGGCTGAGCGGGGACTAAAGAATGGCGAGTTGAAGGGGCTTGTTGCAACTTCTTCTCTGGAATTAGGCATAGATGTTGGGCGAATTGACATGGTGATCCAGTACATGAGTCCGAGACAGGTTACTCGTCTCATTCAACGTGTGGGCAGAAGTGGGCATAGAATTGGTCGCATTGCAAGGGGGCTCATCATCACCATGGATTCGGATGACACGCTGGAAGCCATGGCCATTGCCCGTATGGCTGGCGAGGAAGAGTTGGAGCCTGTGGATGTTCCACATAAGCCTTACGATGCCTTGGCGCATCAGATCATTGGTTTGCTGATGAAGAAGAAGCGTTGGTACTTCTATGAGATTCACGATCTCTTTAGGAAGGCCTATCCCTACGCTGATCTCACGGTGGAAGACATTCGGAAAGTTTTGGACTACATGCATCACCGTTTTCCTAGGTTGGCTTGGGTTTCCTTTGAAGACATGCTTGTAACTAAGCCGCGTCAAACCAAGGCTATGTATGAATATTATTTCGAAAACTTGTCTATGATTCCCGATGTGAAGCAATTTCTGGTTTTAGACGAGGAAAAAGATTCTGCTGTAGGTGTGCTCGACGAGGCTTTTGTTGCTGAGTACGGTAAACCTGGCGTGAAGTTTATCATTCGTGGTAGTCCGTGGCAGATTTTGAACGTTTATGGTGACCAGATTTACGTGAAGCAAGTTGATGATCCAACTGGGGCCATTCCAAGTTGGGTTGGAGAAGAGATTCCTGTTCCCTTCGAAGTGGCTCAGGAGGTTGGTTGGATCAGAGGTTTTGTTGAGGAACAGATAAAAAATGGAAGAGAGCCCATTGAAGCTGCCGCCGAGTTGGCTGGGAAGTATCCCGCTGACAGGGATACGGTTATGCGGGCGATTCATGAAACGGTTGAGCAGGTGAAGAAAGGTTATCCTGTTCCGACTGGTAGGCGAATCCTGATCGAGGACTGGGAGGACTTTGTCATTGTTCATACCCATTTTGGGTCTCTTACCAACCGGGCTTTGGCTCAGTTGATTGGTCATGTCTTGTCGGAGGAAACTGGATACAGCGTTGTGGTTCAGCACGATCCCTACCGTATTTTCGTTCACACAATGGGCGCCGCTAACGCTGATCGTATTGTGGCTTTATTTGACGAAATGAAACGGATGGATGAATTAGATATTCGTGATATGCTTACGAAGGTGACTGTGAAGACTTGGCTTTTCAAGAGGCGTATGGTTCACGTTGCCCGCAGGTTTGGGGCTCTCAAAAGATGGGTTGACTTGGGCAGGGTTACTCTTCAGAAGCTGATGAAGAGTTTTGAGGGTACAGCCATCTACGACGAAGCATTGAAGGAGACTTTCGCGAAGGACTTGAGTTTGGAGAGCATGATTCGAGTG
>JAOUPL010000127.1 GCA_029879825.1 Candidatus Bathyarchaeota archaeon | reverse complement strand
CAGCAGGCATGCTAAAGGGGGGACCAGCCGCCTTCTACATACAAAAGGTGGGGAAAAAGAGGCTAAACGCCGTTTTCCTTGTAGGCTATCAGATTCCTGGTACGCCTGGACGGGAGTTGCTTGACGAAGGAAAATGCGTGATTGATGGGAAGATGCGCAAAATGAAGGCCCAGGTCAAAAGCTTCGATTTTTCATCCCACAGCGGAGCCAGTGAACTTAAAGAGACTGTGAAAGAGGTTGAGGGAAACCCGACTGTTTACGTGGTGCATGGAGCTGAGGGAAACTGTGAGAAGTTCGCCAAATGGATAAAGAAGGAAGTTGGGCTTAAGGCTGTGGCGCCGAAGGCGGGGGAAGTTTTCACAGTTTGAGGGAAAGGGATGCGAATAGCGATCCTGCGCATTGGATCGGTGAACATGGACGTTTTGGAAAGCATACAGAAAAGTTTATGCGACATCTTTCCCGAAGTCAGTTGTGCCATTCTGAAATCTACGATGCCGATACCTGAAAAGGCGTATAACCCGTCAAGGCACCAATATCATTCCAGCGATATTCTATCCAAAATTCGGGATTACGTTGAAAAATCTGGAGCAGATCGAATCTTAGGAGTAACCGAAGTGGACCTCTACGTCCCGCGCCTCAATTTTGTTTTTGGAGAAGCCGAGTGTCCTGGAAAAACCGCCATAATATCGTTGTTTAGACTCAAACCAGAATTCTATGGAGAGCCAACGGATTGGAATCTCTTCGCTGAGCGTTCTACAAAGGAGGCGATTCATGAAATCGGGCATACGCTTGGGCTGGAGCATTGCCGCAACTCAACGTGCATTATGTTCTTTTCTAACAATATACAAATGACAGATGCGAAGATACTCAAATTTTGCGAAAAATGTTGGCCTAAAGTTTTGCGATGGATAAGTCTTTTCGCAGAGTGAAAGAGAGGGAAATACAAGAGATCTTGCGCGCGCAAAATTCAGGTCAAAATTTCGAAAATGAGAGAAACGATAGGGCAGAAATTTGGAAGCGCATTTAAGAATAGAAAAAAGGAGAAGGGCAAGCACAGAATTGATTCCACTGGAAACGTTTGGGTTCAGAGATATGTTAGGCTAATATGTGCAAAGCCAAGCATAACAGATTTAAAAGTAGAATGCTCTACCAAGCGCGCGTGCGTTGAGTGTTCAGGATTTTTGGTCCGAAGGGACAAGAAACATCAGGTCCTAGCCAGTCTCCATGAGTGACGTATGCTGTGTATCTGCAACCGCCACATAGGTCGCTGTATGCGCATGTTTTACAGGAACCTTTCAGCGCTTTTCGGTTTCTGACATAATTTAATAGTTCATTGCGAGCCCAGATTTCTTCTAATCCTTGTTCGAGAAGGTTGCCCAGTTTTATTGATGAGGCAGGAACGCAAGGAATCAGGTCTCCAGAAGCAGTGACTCCCGCGTAAGTTAAACCAGCCGAGCATCCGCCGAAACCTGTTGCAAGCTTTCTCACGATCTTAGAAACTTCAAGTTCAAATTTCTCTTGAAACATCTTTTCGTACCCTGACAAAGCTTCACTAACTGTGAAAACTTGGCCTTTTGAACGTTCATGGCCGAGGCGAGCGTAGTAGGTCATTCCACGGGCATAACATTGCATACCGAACCCCTCTGTCACGCTCTTGTAGAACTTGTTGTACAATGCTTCCAAAGCCTTGATTTTCTCTCGAGGGTTCACATCAAGATAGCAAGCCTCTACTCCACGACCAGCAGGAATAAGGCGGTTTAGATAGAACCTTGTTGCTCCAAGCTTTTCTGTTAATTCCATGGTTTCTTCTAATTCATTGATGTTCTTTGAGTGCAGGGTCATGGTGGTAGCTAGTTCGTCAAAGCCTACGGTAGCACAGTTTTTTATTCCCTCAATCGTCGCTTCAAAACTTCCAGGCATGTTTCTCAGAAAATCGTGAGTTTCAGCTCTTGCGCCGTCTAAGCCTATTTCTACCCGTCTAATACCCACTTTAGCGAGTTTTTTCGCTGCCTCGGAAGTCATAAGAGTTCCGTTGGATGCAATTGTGCACAGCATGCCGTTATCGTTCGCTCTCTTGATTGCATCATAAAGGTCCCCGCGTAGTAGCGGTTCGCCTCCTGAGAAGGTTAGTATAGCTACTCCTGCATCACTCATGTTGTCTATCACTTTGAAGGCTTGAGAAGTCGTTAGTTCCGAACCAGAAGATGTAGGCGAAGAGTCTTGATGACAGTGCAGGCAGTTGAGATTGCATCTGTTGGTGAAGTTCCAGACAATAGTTATTGGAGCGCCGGTGGGCTGGGGATACCTTACTCCGAAATTGGCAATTCCTTTCACTACGCTTAAAATGCATTTGCGGATCAGAGAGTCATTCAGTAACCGTCTTATTGTGCTCTTACTGACCCCGAGATGGAAGAACAAAAGACGAATTAAGGGCGCTAGAGCCGTTGCTGTCAGCAAACAATTTTTACAAGGAGAAATCCGGATTGACGAGTAGACGTCAAAGACTGAGAGCAGTCGCTCTTGGCCACATTTTTCGCATTTCCTTATCAAATAACGTGCCAAGTCTTCCCAAAGAGAATTGAAGAATAGAGTTAGAGCGTGGTCGCCGTCAGGTATTTTAGTCATTGTGGGCCCTGCAAATTGTCTACCAATAATTCTAAACTCCTAAAGTCGAGTTTCCGTTTCTTTTATAGATTGTCTCCCAGATGCGCGAAGGCCGCTTGTTTTCCAGTATGCGCGGCCAATTCCAACTTTACTTTTTGATGGGCTCGATGATCACTGCAGTTCCGTAAGCAGAGAACAGCGTGGCGGTTCCCTGTAGAATGTCGCTTGTTTCGAAGTCGGCGCCAACCACGGCGTTCCCTCCCATTTTTGTGGTTTTTTCGATCAATCTTTCTAAGGAGTCTCTCCGTGCCTTTTCGGCTTCTGAACTGTAGGACGTCACTTCACCTCCGAACATTCCTTCAATCCCGGCCACAATTTTTCCGCCTACGCCTCTGGTCCGCACGGTTAGACCATGGACAGTTCCTAAAACCTTCACAATTTGAAAGCCTGGCACCGTTGGCGTAGTAACGACGATAACCTGTGCGCGCTGTATCTTAAATGACGCACCACAACTCGGGCAAAAATTTGCGCCCGCGGGAGATTTTTTTCCACATTTCGGACAATATTTCTCTTCCAACTCAAATCACGCCATTTTCTATGATGATAACATTCTCTTATGTTTTGCGCGCGCATATGTTTTGTGTGATCTAGAAAGAAAACTGGATTTTGTTTCACTTTTTATGACTTGCGAGGACTCTATCGAGTTTATTCCTAGGACTTTTTGGATCTCTGCAACTTATATTTATCCACATAACGTTTAACATTCAGATGCTATGCACATGGTTTGTAATTCCATATTCTCCAGTGACTGGGTCTCTAAAAAGAGGTAGATGCGGGGGATAGAAAGTAAAAAGCACAAAGGCAACACCTAACAAGACCAAA
>JAOUPL010000125.1 GCA_029879825.1 Candidatus Bathyarchaeota archaeon | reverse complement strand
GACTCGTACAACTATGGGTGGGGGTGTCATTCTTCCACAGCCTCCTTAACAGCGACATACTTTGATTTCAGAGCCTCTTTTTGAAGCGCGTATAGTTGTTTACAGCCGTCGAGGGCGAGGTTAATGGCTTTCTCGAACTCTTCGATCGTTAAACTTCCATCCATTTGAAGCAGGGTTACAGCGTTTAAGTTAGGCATCAAGGCTAGAGGCACATCCGCCTCACCTACCTTATCTTCCACATCCATAAGATCAAGCACCAGGCGTCCATCCACTTTTCCAGCTGCGCACGCTGCAACTAAATCGCGCATTGGAATCCCAGCGTCAGCCAACGCGAGGGAAGCCGTAGTGATGCCCGCGCATCTCGTTCCGCCGTCTGCTTGTAAGACCTCGATGAAAATGTCAATTGATGTTCGTGGGTAGTATTCGACGAAGATGGATGGCTCTAGAGCTTCTCGAATCACCTTGGAGAGTTCTACTTCTCTTCTTGATGGAGCTGGTGACTTTCTTTCATCAACTGAAAATGGCGCCATGTGGTAGCGGCAACGAAGCACGGCGCGATCTGGTAGGGCTAGATGCCTCGGATGTACCTCCTTAGGTCCATAGACCGCGGCGAGAATCTTGTTCTTTCCCTGTTCAATGTAAGCGGAACCATCGGCGTTACCGAGAACACCGACTTCAATTTTTGCAGGTCTTAACTGATTTAGTTTTCTTCCATCTATTCTAACATCATCTTTGTCAATTAATTTTTCAGGCTTTTTCTGAGGTATGTCCATTTTCTCCTTTTCGGTTTTTCTTTTAGGCATGTTCAACACCTTCCTTTTCCTTTCTAAGCATTTCAGTTACACGATCTGTCAATCCACTCGTATGAGATTCTTCTTCAATTTTGTGAAGAGCCATAACCGCAAGTCGTTCATCTTCAGGAGTCTTGCCGCTAATAAGAATCAATCCATTTTGACCAATGGTAATTTGGCATCCCGTTTCCCTTTTTATCATACTTACCATCGAGCCCTGTCTCCCGATAACTCGTGGAATCTTTGTAGTGGTGATTTCAACGAGTTGTCCTCGCATAATCTTTCCAAGACCGGGTTCACGGACAGTTAACAGAGGGTCGCGGGTTCTGTCGTAGTCAACTACCTTCGCTATGATTAGATCGCCTACGTCAAAGATGGATGGCAAATCGCTTGTTTCTGGTTTAAAGGGGCGATCCATAACGTCAGATGCTCGAAGCATCGCAAAATATGGAGCGTTGATATCCACGATCCAGCCGCCTGTGGTCACTTCGGCGACTTTTCCAATAACAGTATCTTCGACGTAAGGAACGTAAAAAGCCTTCAGGGCAACGACATGAACCTTTCGAGCTTCGTAATCAACGAGTCCAATTCGGCTAGCATAGATTTTGCCATCGTCTTTGTAAGTATTATCGCCGGCTACATAATCGTCTTCAGCAAGGAGGTCGCCAGGAGTTACAAGCTGTTTCCTCTCATAGAAAAGGGGCATTATTCATCACCTCGAACATGAAAAGACTTATCCAACCCTTTTTGCTTCAAGATTGCCTCGAGTTATTTTTCCCAACTTTTCCAAGAAGGGCCCGTAAAGCCCAGCTGGCATTTCCACGGTTGCGGACCATGATCCGTCAGCTTGCCACTTTTCCTGTTTTATCACGGCGAAGCCTTTAACGGTTCCATAGACTTTACTTGCATACTCTGGTGGTATGCATACAGCTACGGAAGCTTGTTCCATTTTAAGGGGCAAAATTGGACGTAAAAGTTTTATGATCTCTCTTGCTTGCTCTTCAACGTCTCTGAAGGGGTCTATTGAGAAGTGAATTTGCTTCATCGCGAGTTCTATGCGCATGGACGGGTGTGGAAGACTCGTTTTCGGATCAACGCATTGACGAGATATGAAAGAAACGATTTGTCTTCGTTTATCTTCAACTAGCTGTTTCCGCTGTTCCGTGGTTAACTGCAGCGTACCCTTCTTGAGGATAATGCTGGCTATTTCGATGGGATCCGTTGTTCCGAAGACTTCCTGCAGTTTGTCTTCTGACACCCTCAACCCTTTCCCAGCATCAGCGAAAATAGTGTCAGTGATCAAAAGTTCGGAAATTGATGTGGTTTTTCCGAGCCTATAGGAAAAGGCCAGTTGAGGTTTGACTAAGATCTCGAAGTGTTCTCCATCATGGGTCATGCGCGCAACGGTGTAGCGTTCGCTCATGAAGTTCCACTGCCCTCAAGCCCTCTCTGGTAGGTCTCAATTTCCTTTTCGGTGAGCATTCTGAGCGTTTTTGTCTCAGAAGGAATCACGGTTAGTTTGATTCTCTTAGGCTCTCCTCTCGCCTCAAGAGCCTTGGTGAGGCATTTAACGGCAAGTTTGATTGTTTCATCGAGACTCATGTCCTCGCGATATTCTTCCTTCAAAATGCCTTCAACCGTCTCGCGGCCTATGCCCACGGCTACGGCCCTGTAGCCTCTGTAGGAGCCGCTCGGGTCAGTTGCGAATATTCGGTTTCCAGTTTTGTCAACTCCACCGAAAATAATTGAAACTCCAAAGGGTCTCACTCCTGCGTGTTGGGTATATAGTTGTTTTACGTCTCCAACGCGTTTTGTAATGATTTCAACATCGATGGCTTCGTCATACATTAGTCGATTGCTCTGGGAGTAAATCCGAGCTTGGTCGATAAGTATGCGAGCGTCGGACCCCAAGCCAACTACCGCTGCTCCAAGATGGTAATCTACCTCGTATAACTTCCAAGTGAAATTTGCATCCTGCAGTTTTGTTTCAATTTTTTCTTCCGCCCCCAAAACAACCCCATCGGAGCAAGCTATTCCCAAAATTGTTGCCCCGCGGTTCACCGTTTCGAGGGCGTATTCAACCTGGAAGAGGCGACCATCTGGGGAAAACACGGTAATGGCACGATCATAAGCCCCAGGTGCCGCAAATACAGACAAACCTATCACCTCACGATACGGAAACTAGTTTTGTTTGTTGTGTTAGCAGACGCAACTAAAAACCTTTTCGTTAAAAGCGTATGGATTACCTCTTTTACAAGCATCCGAAGTTTAAAGTGTGATTCTATAATATTATATTTTATATGGCTCTGGAACGGAGAGTAGCATAAGAATATGAGTTATGAAGAAAACTGGAAAGTTTTAGCTGATTTACTTACCGAACTTCGAAAAAAAGGTGAGAAAATTCCAACCGAGGTGATGAACGACCTACGCTCCGCCAAAACCATGATACAAATTCTGAAAGCCGACCCAACCCACATAGAAAACATTCCAAGAATTGAAACCTATCTGAGAAATGTCGAATCCTACGCCGTTCTTATGGCACAAAAAAAACGAGGACCAGAATTTGTCGAGCGATGGTTGAGAAAACTTGAGAAAGCGAAAAAAATAAAAACCGAGGAAAAAGAGAAAGTAACTCCCAGATTAGTTCCCGGACTTCCGCGAGATAAAAACTGGGTGCGAGTTCAAATTTCGAAAGATACTCCCCGGGAAGACATTGAAAGCCTTGCCAAGGAAAACAAACTTTCGTGCAAAAT
>JAOUPL010000124.1 GCA_029879825.1 Candidatus Bathyarchaeota archaeon | reverse complement strand
TTCAAATCCCGCCCTCAGAGCCAAATAACCCGAGGTCACTTGCGAATCTTTTGGCTTCTTAATAGGTCACGTATCTCACGTAGGGTAATCAATATTTCGTCGTCCAAGCCTTCCATTCGGGGTACAGGTTCCTCAATTGGGCGAACCACTTCGGTTCCAGTTACATAGGGAGACTTAAACTTCCTGAGTTCATTCAAGATGAAATCTCGAACTTCCTCATAGAACACGATGCCTTCCAGTTTTACTTCAGGTCCTCTCTGATTGCTGCCAGAGTAACCTGCGGTTTCGATGTGGACTGAACCTATACCAAGTAGTCGATCGAACAGCCCTGCTTTACTGGAAATGTTGGTTATAGTTCTGAAGGGTACATGCTTGCGAGTCACAGTGATGACGCCTTGCTTTACGTAGATTTCTGGCATTGTTTCTCCGGATTCGGCCTTCACTGAGTACTCGATGCTTCTGAAGTAGAAAGGAACGAAAACCAGGACTGGTATAAGCCAGACCAGGTTGACGATTATTGTCCAGAAGTTGACGGCGCCAATATAGGTGTTGATGTGTTGAATGGCGCTTGGATACTTTGAGGGATCTGAGGAGGCAACTAGAAAGGACATCCCTATGAAACCGAGGATTATTATCAGCCAGATGGTTGTCGCTACGACTACAGGCTGGAGTAACATCTTGTGTAGGAACGCCTTCGATGGTTTGAAGATTTTTCCACTCGTGACCTGCTTGATTGGAGGCTTTATGACTTTTTCTTCAATATCACTTCCCAAACCTAATCACCTTCCTTACTTCTTTTGTAACGGGGAATCTCCTTTGCCGCGAGCTTGTTGAGAATTGCAATGGACTGCTGGGTCATGAGAAGCTTTTCTTCGTCTGGTCTCAGCGAGATATTGTACTCCTCCATTATGATATCCAAGATTTCCCTACACTCGGATTCCTTTGGGCACTCAGGGCACAGTTTGCCTGCGTAGGAGTCGTGCTTGTACCAGACGATGATTCCAAGTTCCTCCGTGAAGACAATATACACCTGCGCATTCGCCTGATAGTCGAAGCCTATCAACAGCCCCTTGTAGTCCAATAGACTCTCAATGTCCAGACGGTGACTATTCGCATGTTCCTCAAGTGCCTTCGCTATCTTTTCTCTTGCCCTGCTGAGTACTCGCGACACATAAGAGGGGCTCCACTCTTCTTCACTTTCATCCGCAATGTCACCGGTAGGCTTGCCCTTATGGAATTCCTCCCAGACAATTGATTCATGCTTTGAGAGTAGCCCCATATTCTATCCCTATCGCTGGTATTTCTTTACCAGAAAATAGTAAATCTTTACATATAAACTTTTCTATGCATACGCACTTCTTTAACTAGAAGAAGAACGCGCGCAAATCAACTGGGCTCTACGTGTCCACATGCATAACATTTTCCATCGTGAACAGAGATAACATCGCCACATTCTGGACATTCATATCTCTCTTCTTGATTCTTGAGGAATTTTTCCATACCTTTCCCTTGTAATTCTTTAAGGTTTTCAACCATGCTCATACCATAACGCTTTCTGTAACGCCTGTCCAAACGATCCAGATTCTCACACGGCATATCCTCACATTCAAAACAGAATTTGATTTCATTCTTCCTAAGTTTTTTGCAGCCTCTTTTGATGAAACAGTTTTTGCTCCGAGGAAGACAACCTGGACAATGGATTACTTTGCCTCTTTCCTTAGGAATTCCTCTTGAATAAGCTAGATAGGCTTTACAAATCCCACAATTCATTCCGCATGGCGCTATGAGTTCAGGCGAGAACTTTCTTTTTTGCATAGATAGCTAATAACTAGATAACATCTTAACTATTTTGCTCGCTGATAGAAGAGGCACGCATGCAAACATTGTGGAGTTTTCTCTTTAAGAAAGATTATAATACTATGCAAGGAATGAATTGCCAGTTTCTTTGAATATCAAAGGTGTAGGATGATATGAAGGAATCAAAAATCTTGGATGCGCTTGGGAAGAAAGGAATAGAAGCAGAGGATTTGGCGGATAAGGTGTCTAGGAACCCAGAGTTGCTACCAGAAATACTTGATGGAGTCTCTTCAGAAGAAGCAAGAGTGAGATTCAATTCTGCCAAGATTCTAAGAATTATAAGCGAAAAACAGCCCAAGATCTTATATTCCAAAATCGAGTTTTTCGTAGATCTTCTTGACAGTGAGAATAATATCCTCAAATGGATAGCCATAGACATTATTGGAAACCTAGCGTCAGTTGATTCAGAAAACAAATTTAACAGAATTTTCAGGAAATTTTATGATCTTCTTTCAGACGAGAGCATGATTACTGCCGGTCATGTTATTGACAATTCAGGAAAAATTGCCGTCGCAAAGCCATATCTCCAAGACAGAATCACAGAAAAGCTTCTGAAAGTGGAAAAAATAGAATACAAAACATCAGAATGTAGAAACATTCTGCTAGGTAAAGTCATCTCATCTTTTGATAAATACATCGATCAATTCGACAATAAGAAAAAAATGATTTCACTTGTGAGAAGACAATTAAAAAACTCTAGAAAGGCTACAAGAGCGAAGGCTGAGAAGTTCTTAAACAACCAATCAAAGAACCAGTAAACACATACGCCCGCGCATCGGAAATGACAGAAGAGAAATATGAGGAATTCATTCTAACACTTGAGTCTTACAGAAGAGCAAGAGAAGATAACCTGAGGACATCAGACGGCCTTGCTAGAATAGGATGTCTTCACTGATTTTGATTCGACCGTTTTTGATAGATATTCCCTCTTTCTCTACGAGTTCCCTTCTGGTTTCGGCTCTTTTTTCCTCTCCTCCAAATCTACCGTCAGACCTGACGACACGATGACAGGGAACAATAGGGTGAAGGGGATTCTTTCTTAATGCGGTGGCAACTGCCCGATAGGCACGTGGTCTGCCAACTTTCTCCGCTATCCTTTTGTATGTGCTGATTTTTCCTTTCGGAATCTTGAATGTGGCGACTAGGACTTTTCTTTCAAATTCAGTCTTATTAGATAGGAAACGGATCACATCTTCTTCTGTTCTTATCGAGTTCTTGTTCATTAGCTATACTCCTTAAAAGTCGCTTTTCGCGCACGCTGCATAGGAGGCATATAACTATTTGTTCTTTTCTCCTAAGATTTAGATCTAACACTAAGATCCGCTATAGGGAACCGGAAAACTGAAATCGCTTGACCCTTCAATGCACGCGTAGAACATAAATGAAGTTAGCCATGCTTTTGGATTTTCTAATAGTGGTTACAACATTATCCTTCAATTCGAAAAATTTTTCATAGTTATCTGCTAAGACCCACGTAGGTCCTCGATTAACCTTGACTTTTATTAGGGAGCTTTCAGGGACCACGAAACTCTTTATCCTTTTGTTATGCAAATTGTTGAATGATATCCCTATCCCCTTCCTGAACTGCCTTCCACCGGTTGACTTGTAATATCCCGTTGAACCGAAAGGGGTGGCGACAATAACTCCATCACCAATCAAATTGCCAAATTCTTTTCTGTCGACAAATACGGAGAA
>JAOUPL010000029.1 GCA_029879825.1 Candidatus Bathyarchaeota archaeon | reverse complement strand
TTCTTCAATTCTTCTAAAGTTTTGGTTTTCTGGGCAAGGGTTTTTGCCCTGGCATAAGACGTTATCCTTTGGAGGTTTGGAAAGGTTTGCGTTAGATACATTATCACTTCAAGTAGATCAGGAGTGCCCATGATTAGGCTATTCGCATCTTGTAAAAACGCGCTTCTTGCGCCGGAACGGAGCCAGTTGAATATGTTTGTAACGCTTTGAAAATTTTTTAGTTCGTTTTGATCCAGTTCCATAAAATCTTTGTTGTACAGAAAGTGGGGGTCAATTAGTCTAGCTGCCCAGTCTATGCCTCCAAGTTTTTTTGATATGACTTCTATTAGTTCGCTGATTGCCTTCGCTGCGTCTATGTCCCTTTTTATTTCCTCCACACTTCTCAGTTGAAAACGCTCTCGATTGTAAGGGGAACCGTAGCAGAATTTGCATAGGTTCCATGGACAATTGCGAGTTGCCCTTATAAGCAAGGAGCGGCTTCCACCTTCGGATGGTGGTCTTATGGGACCTATTTCGAAGGAATATTCTTTCAATCTCTTAAGCTCTGGTAGGCTCATGGTTCATGCGGGCTCCGCTATTTTCCTTCTAGTCCTTTGATGAGTTCATGCAAATCCCTGCTTATGTTTTCGCCTATGTAACCGCCTTCCAATACGCCAAAAGTTGGCTTTCCTAAAGCTCTCACCTTTCTGCCAATTTCTCGGTAACCCTCAGAACTCAAACCTAGCGAAGCTAAGTCTCCTTGATGGGCATCGAAGCCAGCTGAAATTCCAACCACTTCAATGCTTGTTACATTCACTTGGCTCAATGCTTCGTCCAAAGTTTTTAGATATAAAGAATCTCCTGCTGGGTATGATAATGGGAAATTCAAACAATTGGCTTGAGACCTGAGACCAGTTCCTGGATAATGGGGATATCTATGCAAAGAAACATACTTAACCTTAGGGTCTTCCAAGAAAATTTCTTGAGTTCCATTTCCATGATGCCCGTCAATGTCCAAAATAAACGTTGGTAAATCTAGGCTTTTTACAGCTATGGCGATGTTGTTGAAGTAACAGAAGCCTAACGTAGCCGCGCCCAAAGCCTTACCATTTCTACCAGCATGATGCCCGGGAGGTCTCATGAGGGAAAAACCTTTTTCTCGGGCAGCTAGCATAGCTCCGCCAGCAGAAAGCCTAGCGTATTCGTAAATGTTCTCAGGAACCGGTGTATCTCCGTCTAAATAGCTTCCTGACCTCGCGTTCTTAATTAAGTTAACGTACTCTTCACTATGAACTTTCAACAGGTCTTCCACTGAAGCTGGCTTCGGCTCCAAAAACTCGTATTTTTTCCTAAGAAACTCAAAGGCTTTTCTAACTCTCTCCGGACCTTCTATGTGCCCAGGCCAATTATATTCCAAACATTTATCCGAAAATATGATTTTCATTCGTTTCTCCTCTGTGGAGGGATTCAGACTTCGCTCGGCAATATATGTAAATCTTATGTTTTATAGAGGTTTATTTCTTATCCTCTGAAAGTGTGCCTTAAACTCCTTTATACACATGCTTTTGTGCGCGGCATCTTCTGAACGTTTACTGGGGCGCGCGCAAAGAAAATGAAGATGAAGTTCAAACATGGAGTCTGCGGAAAACTAAGGAGGATATTCGTTCCTTCTTTCGTTTATCGAGAATTTTAGGAAATCTTTTAAGAAGAATGCTAGAGAGGTTATGCATCTAAGAGGTGGCAGAATGCCAGAAAAAACAACGGTTTCGGTTATCAAATGTGACGTTGGTTCCCTAGCTGGACACCACACGGTGCCTAAACTCCTCCTAGACATTGGAAAAAACCGTTTGAAAGAAGCCCAAAAAAGCAGGCTCATAAACAGCCATTACGTGTTTCACGCCGGTGACGACCTTGAACTCCTCATGGTCCACAACAAGGGAGAAAACAATCCCAAAATTCATCAACTGGCTTGGAACATTTTCCAAGAAGCTGCCAAGAAAGCTTCAGACCTTAAGCTATATGGTGCAGGCCAAGACCTTTTGGGAACAGCCTTCAGCGGAAACGTTCGTGGAATGGGTCCAGGCGTAGCCGAAATGGAAATCGAGGAGCGAGGCTCGGACCCTGTGGTTGTCTTCGCCGCCGACAAGACCGAACCTGGAGCCTTTAATTATCCGATGTTCAAAATATTTGGTGATCCCACCAACACCGCGGGGCTTGTAATCGACCCGGGCATGATGGAAGGCTTCAAATTTGAGGTTCTGGATGTTAAGGAAAATAAGAAGGTGATTTTGAAGTGCCCCGAAGAAATGTATGAGCTGATTGCACTGATCGGGACGCCTGGGCGTTACGTGGTTTCGCATGTGTGGCGAGCCAGAGACAATCTCATATGCGCCGCAACCAGCACAACTAGGCTCTCATTAATTGCAGGTAAATACGTGGGGAAAGATGATCCTGTTTCGATTGTGAGGGCTCAACATGGCTTACCAGCACTTGGAGAGATTTTGGTACCCTTCATGCACACCTACTTTGTCGAGGGTTGGATGCGCGGCAGTCACTGGGGCCCATTGATGCCTGTGGGCTTGAAGGACAGCAGATGCACCGTCTTTGACGGCCCTCCAAGAATCGTGGCTCTAGGTTTTCAAGTCAGTCACGGTAAGATTGCCAGCGATGACGACGGCAATCCGTTGATAAGCGATCTATTTGATGATCCAGCCTTTGATTTGGCTCGTCGTGAGGCTGTTGAGTATGCGGCAGTTCTTCGGCGGATGGGGGAGTTCGAGCCCGCTCGTCTAAGCGCCGAGACTATGGAATACACCACTTTGCCTAAAATCTTAGAAAAGTTGAAGGACAAGTTCGTGAAGGCGAAACCCTAACTCCTTCCCCTTTTTCTTTCAAGGAACAACCTATGCGGCGCCTTTAAGATTACGTTTCCGAGAGTTTAGACTCTGCTAAATTTGATGCCCTTGCAGAGTAAGTTTCGCCAATTCTTCATGTCTAGACTTAACGGTTTCATAGACTTCTTTTCTAAGTTCATCTCCGGACAAGCTTGCCCCACGGATTAGACTTATCTTTTTAGATAATTCTGGATCTCCCAGGTCGTGAATCCAAAGTTCAAAGTCTCTCCTTGGCAGATGAAATTCAATGGACTTCAAGTCGATTTTTTGGATTTTGTCAGCGAAGTCCTTGAGGCTGTTTGCATAAACACCCAAATACTGATCGATTCCCGTGTGAAAATGAAAGGCTTTTTCTAAAGGAAGGGAACTTAAAATGCCTAAAGCCAGATTTTTATCTATTTTCGGCAAACCCAGCGCTTGCTTACCGAGATTTGTTATGGCGTAATAGTGCTTCTGGGGTACAGAAACATATTTTGCTTTTATAAGCCCTAACAAATAGCCCATCGTCGAGGAAGCGCCTATCCCTATTTTTTTGGCTATCTCCTCGATACTCATCGGCTTTCCAGCCGCCCATAATACTCCCAAAATTTTGCCCCTAATTTTACTCGCACTCATTCCAATATACACACTCCAAAGAATACGTATCTAGTTAGTTCATTCAGATTATTATATATTTTGAGGAAAACATATACGTCTACACGCGCAATGCATTCACGCTGAGTGCAGATACTGATTTTGTCTTCATAACCTATATTCACAAGTAGGGCGCATTCGGTTTTAGAAGGAGTAAATGGAGGTACGTCCCATGAACCCTAAGGAGCTTGAACATGTTGCACCGTTCCACTTCTATGGCGACATCGGTGACTACACAGGTATAAGCGCAGCCTCGTATGAAGACTTCTTGACGAGTATCAAGCTGGTCAAGACAAAATCTTTGAGTTTCCACATTGAACGGGGGGACTTCCAAAAATGGGTGTTAGATGTTCTCAAAGATAGAAAGTTGGCGAGAGAAATAGGAAAGGTCAAGAATCAAAAACTTCGGGGACAAGCTCTGCGTAATCGTATCTACCGAATAGTATCTGGGCGACATAAAGAATTGGTCAGTAAAACGCACACACGGTCTTAGCTTGCTAGTGTTTTGTTCACGCCTCTCTTCTTTCAGGAAACATTTAAAACAGAAAAAAGGGATTTGCGGGAGATATCTCCACGGGCAAAACTTTTGAATAGAAGTAGCTTTCATACCACTATACTCACAGTGTGGGAGAATATGACGCCTTTCGGAGCGAGCTGAAATGAAAATAGCGTTGCTAGTTTACGAATACCCTCCTAAGATCGTTGGAGGCTTGGGAACCTATGCCGCAGAAATAACGAGGAAGTTTGTTCTGCTAGGTCACGACGTAACCGTTTTCACCATGAATGACGATGAAGGAGGTCTTCCAACCAGAGAGCTTCTACGCGGCATCGAGATCCATCGCCCAGTCCACATCGACGTATCTGATTCTTTGCCAGACGTGGTCGCAGAAGACGTAAGAAAGTGGGGTAGAGGGATTCAGTTTTTCTCCAAGATTCTTATGTACAATTACCTAAGCGCCTCTAAAATGATAAATGAACTTGTTCGAAGAGATGACTTCAAATATGATCTAGTGGTCGCTCATGACTGGCTCTCTGTAATCGCTGGCATCTCAATCAAAAAGGAATTGGGGATGCCCCTTGTTTTTCATTTGCATTCCAACGAAAGGGGACGGACTTTAGGCAACGGGTCTGAGGTAGTAAGCAGCATAGAACGCCGGGGTGCACGAATGGCAGATTTGGTTGTAACAGTGTCTTACGCAATGCAAGATGAACTGATACAGGCTGGCTTCCATGCAGAGGAAATTCAAGTATGTTACAATGGGGTGGACCCGGAGAAGTATAATCTTGAACGAGTAAGTGAAGAGAAGGTTATGGAAGTTAAACAAAGATACGGGCTTGGAAACGACGACTTAATGACGCTTTTCGTTGGGAGACTCGTATGGATTAAAGGGGTAGACAAACTGATTAGGGCCATGCCACAAGTTTTAGAAAAAGTTCCTAACGCCAAACTCGTAATCGTTGGTCTCGGCGACATGCGAGATTACCTAGAAAGGTTAGTTCGCAACCTAAATCTTCAAGACGTTGTCAAATTTCGTTTCGAATTCATACCCGAAGAAGAGCGAATCGCCCATTACGCAGCATGTGACGTAGCCGTTTACCCAAGCCTGTACGAACCCTTCGGAATCGTTACCTTAGAGGCTATGAGCATGGAAAAACCTGTGGTTGTTGGAGCCACAGGCGTCAGCGGAATGAGAGAAATAGTTGTCACTAGCGGTCCAGATCAATGCGGTTTCCATATCAATCCAAACGATCCCGCGGATATTGCTTGGGGAATCGTCAACGCAATACAAGATCCTGAGAAAAAGGTTCAATTTGGTCGTAACGGCAGGAAAAGGGTTCTTGAACGTTTTACTTGGGGGCAAGCTGCTGAGAGGACTATTCAAATTTATACAGAACTCTTGGAATCTAGAAAACCTCAAAATCCTACTACCTAAACATGTTTTTTGAATTGGAAGAGAAGCCATGGGAAGTAATGAGATCCGAAAGGATTATTTGCTAAATCGTTGGGTCGTCATTGCTAAAGAAAGGAAGCGAAGACCCACCGACTTTGTGAAGAAGGATGAAGAAACAAAGGTTGACGTATGCCCCCTCTGTCCCGGTAACGAACATATGACCCCTCCAGCGGTTCTAGTATACCTTTCTTCCAATGGGAAAATTAGAAGGGAAAAAGACCAAAACGGTTTCCGTCACAAAAACTGGCTTGTAAGAGTCGTGCCAAACTTATACCCAGCTTTCACTCCCCCAGACAAAGAGAAGATAAGGGTTAAAGAAAGCCCCTTTCTTGCAAGAGCTTTCGGCCACCATGAAGTTCTCATAGAATCACCTCGCCACGACGAACATCCCGGTGAGGCGAGAGCTTCGCAATTAGTCCACGTTATAAACGCTTATCTCGATCGATTAAACGACCTTTCCGAGAAGCCCTACGTAGAGTATGTTTCAATCTTCAGAAACCACGGACGCGACGCTGGTGCATCCCTCTCTCACGCTCATACCCAGCTAATTGCAACGCCATTTATCCCAAAGATTCTGGAAGAAGAACTGGGGACATGTAAAAGATTTTGGACGAAAAACCACGAGTGTTTGTTTTGCCATATTCTGAGAAGGGAGAAGGAGGGCCCTCGCTTCATTTGGGAAAACAAAAGTTTCGTGGTTTTTGCTCCGTGGGCGAGTGTTCATCCTTTAGAATTTTGGGTTTTCCCTAAGAAACATCAGCCAACGCTGTTGGATATTTCGCAGAAAGAAGTAAAAGGCTTGGCTGAGACTTTGAGGACGTGTTTCGGCGGATTGAAGTCGCTGTTGAATAATCCTTCCTACAATTTTGGTTTTCACATGGCGTCAAGCAAGAAGGCACAGGATTACTATCACTGGCATTTGGAAGTTTATCCTAGGCTGGCGATATGGGCTGGTTTCGAGAAGAGCACAGGAATGTTCATAAACGTTGTTCCTCCAGAAGATGCCGCCACAGAACTTAAGGAGGCAGTTCGGGCAGAAGAGAAAAAGTTGTAGCCAATGTTAAAACGCTAACTGTATATGCTCAGCACTTTTCTGATTCCATCGAGCGTAAGATGATACTTGTCGATTCCTTCTGCTCGAACAAACTGGACATAGCCTAACTCACCCAGTTTTTGAAGGTGAAACTGCAGTGTTGGGGTATCCATTCTAGTCCACTCTGAAATTTGCTGGATAGTTAACGATTTTCCCGATTCTGTTGCGCCGATGTTGTGTAACATGCACAGGAGGCGCATTTCATCGGGTATGTCAGGACCAGATGAGTAACCAGATGAAGGATCTTCGCGCATTTCCTATCCCACCGCTTTTTTATAAACTTCGACAGTTTTCATAGCGACGGCTTCCCAACTATAAGTCTTGTGGAGTATTTCTCTAGCATTTTGAGTTAACCATCTAGCATGGTCTGAGTTAGACAAAACGCGGGCAACTCCCCAAGCAATCGACTCAGGGTTTCTCGGGTGCACAAAAATTCCTGTGCGATCGTGTTCTATCACCTCGGCTAAGCCACCAACTTGGCTTGCCACTACAGGAACACCTGTAGCCATTCCTTCTAAGGCAACTATTCCAAACGGTTCATAAATAGAAGGAATAACTAAAACGTCAGCGCTGGTCATGAGTGCTATCACTTCTGCGTCTGAAATGAAACCTGTAAACAAAATTTTCCACCTATGTCCCGTAGATTGGGCAACACTCTCTAAGTAGTCTCTTGACCATCCTTCACCGACAATGATGAATTTTGCTTCTGGATAACTCTGAGCTATCAGGGGAATAGCCCTGATAAAGTGTTCTATCCCTTTTTGAGGAACCAATCGCCCCACACAAAGAACCAGTTTCTCGCCCCAGCCAACTCCATACCGCGCCCTAACTACTCCTCTGTCAACAGATGCGTTATACTCTGTTGTATCGATTGCGTTCGGAATTACATCAACCTTGTCCCACGGTAGATGAAAGTGATCACAACTTTCCCTTTTCATGGAATGGCTAGTCACCACCACTCTGCTCGCTTCATACGCTGCCCACCATTCTATTCCGTCAATAGAGAACGAATCGGCGCTATGAAGACCTTGTGCCCTACCGATCTCAGTGCTGTGAACGGTGAGAACCATGGGCTTTTTCAGATGATGCTTAAAGGAAATGCCAGCGAAGGCGGTTAACCAGTCATGAACATGAAGAACCTCAAATTCAACTTGTTGGCTTATATCTGCCATCCGCTTCTCCAGAAAATGATTAAACAAGAGAACCCATGTGAGAAAGTTGGGATGCCCCAACTCTGTTGCAGTGCGATAAACCTTAACTCCATCAATCTCTTCGTAGCTTGGCGAACCGGGAAAGTCTAGTGTGACAACGTGTACTTCATGATCATCACGAACGAGGGCTTTGGCTAAGCCTTCACAGTGACGAGCGATTCCACCTATGACTCGAGGTGGGAACTCCCAACTAAGCATGCAAACCTTCATTCAGACGCACCAGTTCCCCGTGCCTATAGCGACGAGCGAATGATCCGATGTCCATGTAATTTTGTATTCTGAAACTACTACTATATAATGTATTATGCATAGTGGCAACATTACATAATGCGTTCAAATGTTTTTCCTTCATGTTTTTGTTGAGATTTTGATGCCGTGTTATTTAACTGCCTTACGAATTGAAAATATGAACGCAAAATTCAGATGGTGAAATATTGCCCCATCCAACTATTCTTCATAAAACGGAAGTTGCCCAAGATCACATTTACGATGCGAAAAACACGTTTCATTGTGCTGCTCGTAACGCTGGAAGAGATTTTAGGTCTTCTATCGTAACATTGTAAGAGCTCTCTTTTCCAGCATATTTTTCGCTCTCCCCGTAGAGCTCGTCTTCATACTTGAATATGTCGTGAGTAGTGTTTTCCAGATCATGGATCGCAGGGATCCGAATGTCTTCTGGAGAGATGTATCTGGAAAGCGTTTTCAACCAACCACTCGGAGGAACAATGTCCAACATTTTCGCTCCTGGATGACTCCAGTAGTAACCGAGAATCGCTTTCTTGGGAACGTTGGGAAAATCTTTTGTCAACCGACGAAGCTGCTGCTCCAAGATTTTCAAAGAGGCTTTATCAGTGAAAGTGGACCAGCAACTTAGAAGTCTAGCTCGCAAGGTTAGCACAGGGCAGAGAGCCCAAAAAACGTTGACGAGATATCCTCCACATTTTCCCCCGTCCGCGGTGTGTTTTAGATGCAATGCGTGGGCCGCAAGGATGTTAAATCCGGCTGGATGACTGTGTTCTAGGTACAGTAGATCGTAACCTCTTTGCTTGCAATATTGCAGCACGGCATCTTTGAGCTCTGGTTCCACGCCCCATTCAGACTCAGGTCTCCGCACAAGTTCATAGTTTGGAAGATTCCAACCGCCTTGATGATCTGCTCCTTGCATCGCGAGAAATTGGTTCAACCGTTCAGAGCCCTTCAAGTATTCTTTTGGCGCAATTTCTCCCAAGCCCCCGACCTGTAGATATGTGTGATCTCCCAAACGGTATTTGGTCCAAGGATAGGTTACGTTAACAAAGATCAAGGTGCCTCCGGGCTTAAGATGCTTCTGAATAAACTCTTTATAGACTGGCGGAACTTCGATGAATTTTGATCGAACATGAGCGTATACTCCTAAGTCCATTCGGTCGTGAACGGGGTCAACAAGACAGCAAACTGAACTCCACGGATGCCTGATCGTCCAACTTTTCCCCAAAAGCTTTACAACCTTTGCATAGGGTTCAAGGCTATCTCTGCTCACAGACTCAGATTCGATTGAGACTGGAACTCGAAACTGAGAGCAGAGGTAGGGTATTCCCATGGCAGTGGCTAGATTCACGATTCCGCCGTTCGGAGCGCCAAAAAGTATGGCGTCAAACTTGCGGTCTTTCACAAAATCGTCGTATAATCCAGTAATTTTTCGGCATTGTTCATTTAAGTCAAGATTCAAGGCTTCGTCAGGCGTGTATGTTTTAAATTCTACGAAACGTGGAGGAGGCGCAGGAAGATAGGGATAGACTTTCTTCTTTAGGAAGGCAGCAGCCGTGTTGGCTGCATAAATGTAAGAACCTCCAATGCTTGGCGCAACAATCAAATCTTCATTCAAATTATCTAGGGCCTCCACGACGTTTAGTTCTAGTTGAAGCTTTAGTAGTAATTCCTTCAAGTTCCTTAATCCTTCTTTCTATGGTTGCAAGAATTCTTTTGCGTAGGACCTCGCCCCTCAATTTTTGATTGGATATGCTTATTAATTCATCAGCTAGCTTATCGTCGCCGACGACTTGGCGAAGCCAACGCTCAAAGTCTCCCCGTTCCATGTGAAATCGAATAGAACTTGTGTCAATTGTCTTGAGGGTTGAATAAAATTCATCTATGCTGTGAACTGTTAAACCCGAGGGTCGCGCAAACTCGTAAAAGAAGGTGAAGCCTTTTCCAACTGGAAGTCGTCGTAACATCCTCTTTGCCGCAAGTTCGGGTTTTTCTAGTTCTACGAGGATTCTGGCTTCAAGGTCGGAGAGGATTCTTGAATAAACTGTGAAGGCTTCGACGGGGCTACCCATGGGGTTGAAGTAGCAGTGCACATCCCCTGGGCCGCCTCCTTTTATGCTCATGTAATAGAGATGATCGCTCATCTGAAGGTATCGCCACAATCTGATCAAGTCTTCATCCCCCGTACCCTTCACCAACTGTTCTAACTCTTTCAGAGATTCGTAGCAAATTGTTTGCATAGGATTGGCAATCCAAGCTGTGGGGTCACGTTCAAGGTCAGCCCAAGAAATTGTGTTGTATTCGTGAACATCGATTTCGCCGACCGGAGTGTGTCGGTGGACAACTTCTGAGGGAGTACACCATTGCAGATGGCCCCATTTGTTTACTTCGCCTGGCAACCATCTTAAGAATTCGTGGATTCCGCTTTCTGGCCAGTGATGCTCACCAAAGGTTTCGTAATCGATGAAGAGGACAATTACCTGCCCTGAGACTGCTGCCAACCAGCTGGCGTACTTGCTTGCGTTTAACGGCCACTTTTCCCACCAAGTTGAGGAGAAGCGGAACCCTATGTCGTCGGAGAGGCGGTAGTTGCGAAGTAGAACGCGAAGATTCGAATCTTTAGCCTTATATACGTAGTTGGGGCTTCTCCACCGAAGAATTCTTTCAACACCTTCCGTGACTGTAGCCTCGTAACCCATTCCCTCCATAGTCTTTGCTACGGCGTTGTTGTACAAACATTCTGTGTTCTCAACAACCCGCGGTTCGTAACTAAATAAATCCTTCATGAGTTGACGGTGCATTTCGACCTGTTCCACGAACTCTGATCGGTCTGTTCCATGGAGACTAGCCAACGAATGATAATATGGTTCATCCAAAAACTCGACGCAACCTGATTCGGCAAGTTGCTTGAAGGATTCTAGAAGGTCCGGACTCCAACGCTCACACTGCTCAATGAAAACTCCAGATATGCCGTAGGCCACCTTGAACTGTTTTCGCTCCCTTTTACATCTGTCAATTTGTTCCAAAATTATGCTATTTGCGGGAAAGTAACATTTCTTAACGGCTCTTTCGAAAACATAACGATTCAATTTATGGTCAAAGTAGAGGTCGAAAAGGTCTTTTTTTGTCACTGTTCCTTGAGCTAGCAGGTCTGAGTGAAAATTACGGTTTAACCTAAACGGTTGATGAACCTCAAACATGAGACAAACGTCTGTCATGACCGACCACTACAATGCAAGGCTGAATTGAATCACGATTTCGCAAAGCAAATTGTGTCTCCTCCTTTTATAATTTCTTATCTACTACTAACTAAGAATCTCCAAAACTTCTCGCTCGTGTGGAGGCCTCTTCAACGCAACATCTTCAACTAAAGCCCTCAACGGTTCTGCCACGCTCCAAGCTTGAGCAATACAGCCTCTAGGTGAGTGAGGCTGGTTTCCGTCGAATATTTCGCTTATTGTTCCAAGGCCAGCTTTGAATATTTCTTCTTGGAAGAGGGGTTGCAAAAAGTTTTTGAAAGCGAAGTTTCGCCAATGTTCCTCGTGATTTTTGGTTGTCAAGAAGGCCGTTGTGAAGGGTCCTATAAGCCAAGCCCAAACGGTTCCATTGTGATATGCGTTGCCGCGACGATTCCAGTCGCCAAAGTATTCTCCAACATAGCGTGGATCATCGTCAGGTAGGGTTTTCAGTCCGTAGGTTCCCAACAATTTTTTCCAGACTATTTCAACGATCTCTTCTTTTCTCTCTCTGCCAAGCACAGAGAAGTCCAACGCAGCCGCTATCACTTGGTTTGGCCTTAACGATGAATCCGTTTGTTCCTTATGCACTACATCAAAGAGAAAACCTTTCTCAGAATTCCAAAACTTTTCTATAAAGCTCTTAGCAGCCTTTTCAGCCATGCTAGAATATGTTTCTTGTTCGTCTTTTTGGTCGAAGCGTTTTGCTAGGAGTTCCATAGTTTTTAAGGCGTTATACCACAAGGCTTGAATTTCAACAGCCTTCCCGTCTCTCGGTGTGACAAAATGGTTATTTGCAGTAGCGTCCATCCAAGTTAGTTGTGGACCATGGGCGATTAAACCGTCGTCTTCCATGTGTATGCTGTATACGGTTCCGCGAACGTGGTTTTCGATTATTGTCTTCAGTGTATCCCATAATTCCTTTTGGACAAAATCGAAGTCGCCGGTATATTTAAGGTATTGAAGAATTGCGTTAAAGAACCACAGGGTGGCGTCTACAGTGTTGTAAATCGGCGTGTCTCCAGCTCTGTCTGGAAATCGATTTGGGATAATGCCATTATGACAATAGCGCTTGAACGTCAACAAGATTTCTCTTGCGTCCTCAAATCTTC
>JAOUPL010000122.1 GCA_029879825.1 Candidatus Bathyarchaeota archaeon | reverse complement strand
AGATGGGTTACCTATGATTGACTACAGTTCTCAACGGAAGGGTGAAAGAGAAGGAAAACACATTGAAACGATAGACTTGGGAAAATTTGGGAATTTCCTAGAAGAAACAAAACCTTTCGATTTTGACATAATGCTAGAGATAAAAGATAAAGAGAAAAGTGCACTTAAAGCCATAAAAGTCGCATCACAAGACGATCGATTGATTGATGTTACGAAATGAAACAGCCGATGCTTCCAACTTTCCACATCATAAAGAGTTTGGCTCTCAATTCTAGATTCGAAGCTATCTCTGGATGTCGTTTTCTAATTTGCGTATTCGAGTTTTGATCCATTCTGTCACGCGCGCGTTAGGTTTTGCGGATTTCACGGCTAAATGGAGATATCCACGCAAACTCCCTCTTTTTTGCGCGTGGCTCATTACTTGGAACGTTTGGTCCGTCTTTTTCTTGAAGATCTGTTTAAAATCAGGACTGCTGTAGAGTGGGAACACTTTCCCTTTTTTACAAAACCTGGGCAGTTACAGCTTACCTTTCCGTCATAATCTTGAACAACAATGTAGGTTCCGTGGTCTCCAACAACGTTGTAGACTCCGCTGCCTAGAGGCTCAACTCTACGACTCTTCAGGAGCTTCTTGGCTTTCTCAACCAGCTTGTCAAGAGACAAATTGCATCCACAAATCCACTTGATCTTTCAACGACAATCGTTAATACGAAAATGAGTTGCTCCTAATTAAGATTAAATTCGTAGTTGCGCGCGCCTCAGTTGTCCACCTCAAGCTTCCTACGGATTTCTGCGTACTTGGCGAGTCCATACATGGCCCTCGCACAATCCTCAGGGGTTTCATAAAGGGGCAAGCCTGCGCTTTGAAAGACGTTAACGACGGGATCCGCTTCTTCTGGATTGAGGATGGTCACGATAGTGGGTTTGCCATATTTCTCTGGGATAATTGCTATTTTTTCCGCCGTGTCAATTATCTCTCTTAAGAAGGCAGCCATCGCGGTTGGACCAGTCAAACGTGAATGCACGCGCATTCGCGCGGTCCACCAATGCCAAGGCGGGAGCTGAATTATGATTCCGTCGATGTAATCGAGGTTTGCAACGATTTCGATCAACTTTCGATAGGTTTCAGGCCGCCAATCTGCTGCGGTATCTATTGGATTTCTGGGTGTAGAGGCGTGAGAGGGCAGCACTTCCTTTAATTTTCTTTTGGTTTCTTCGTCAAACTCTGGTAGCGAAAGTCCCAGTACAGAGCATATATCCGAGGTGCTGACACAATATCCCCCGCCACCCCCGATGACGGTGACTCTGTTTCTACGAGGAAGGGGCTGCTTAACTAAAGCCTCTGCAAGGATAAAGGGGTGAAAGGCTTCATACACTCTAATGATACCTGCCTGCTTGCAAGCAGCCTCAAAAATCTCATCCACACCTGAAACAGAAGCGGTATGTGAAAGCATGGCCCTTGAACCCGCGGGTGTTCGACCTGCCTTGTACAACACGATGGGTTTCCTCTTCACTATCTCTTTTGCCGCCTTAAAGAACTCCCTACCCTTCCTTAACCCCTCAATGTAGCATGCGATAACCTTGGTGTTTGTATCTTCTGCAAAGTACTGTAGGTATTCCAACTCGGTGAGGCTTGCCTCATTTCCCATGTGGACAAAGTTGTTAATCCCGTAGCCGTGAGCCATAGCCATCATGGTTAGGAATGCGCCGAAGGTTCCGCTCTGGGAGATGAATGATACTGGCCCTGATCTTAGCTCTCCCCATAAGGCGAGGTTTAGCCTCACATCGGCGCTCCATATCCCATTACAGTTTGGCCCAACAAACTTGACGCCGCCCCTCTCAGCGATTCTTAAGACCTTTTCCTGCAGCGCTTTTCCTTTGTTGCCTGTTTCAGCAAAACCAGCCGAGATGATGATGGCTCCCTTCACCTCCTTCTCAACGCACTCCTCCATGACTTGTGGGACGATAGGGGCAGGGACAACAATCACAGCGAGGTCAATGTCTTCTGGCACCTTAAGAAGGCTAGGATAAGCTTTGAGACCGGCTATTTTCTTCTCTCCTAGGTTTATCGGATAGATGGGTCCACTGTATCCGGAGTAAATCGGATTGTATACCATTCGGTATCCCCACTTTGTGAGGTCGTTAGACGCACCGATAACCGCTATAGACTTCGGCTTGAAGATGGGGTCTAACGCTTTGACTATGTCTTCCATCAATGTCTACCGCCTGTTTAGTTGGTTCTCGTGGATTTGGGAACACTTAAAGGTTATCGAATGGGCGCGCGCGTAAACTTTTATGAAGGAGTTTATTCTGAACTGCCGTAGAAGGTGAGGTTGATTTGAAAGAATGGGAATGCGTGGAAGTTAAGCATCACAAGGATGTCGGTAGAACAGTTGAGGAATGGCAAAAAAATGGCTGGCGTCTCCACACTTATCAAGCGACTGGTCGTGATGTCTGGATTACCCATTATCTGCTATTTGAGAAGGGTGAGTGAGCGGGACAAGCCGACTCTTAGCCTTCCCCATTTTTTGTTGTGGTTTTTGTCTATGCCAAAGTATGCACGTGCGCATTGAGTTGAAGAAATGGTTTATCGGTGGCCACGGGAACCAAGTGCACGGGAGCTTTCTATTGTATTTTTGTAGATGTTGGCGCTCTTTCTGCGCGCGCGCATCATGAACCAAGCATATTTTAAGCTCTTGCGGAGACCCATTCTTGTTCACTACTTATAATGCTTCGTCGCCTCAGAATTCCAAGACTGCCCCAATTGTTCCTCCAAGAGAACCTTTGCATCTTCGAATGATCTTGTCCTATGATCTTCCGCTATCATGAGAAGTAGACTTTTCCTATCGCCGTCTAGGAAGGCTTGAAGGATTTGTTCCATCCTTAGCATCCTGGGCATCATAACATGTAACATAAGACGTTTAGGTAATTGGCCCACATGTATGGCTCTCACCCCGATTCGATCAACTAGAACTGGAACTTCTACGACAACATCATCGGGTATACCAGAAATCGCTCCTTTGTTTGGTATGTTTAGCTGCAATTGTACCTCTTTGTCGTTTGCGATTGCATCGATAAAGGGTATGTGCTGTTCTCCACTAAAAGTTGGAGGATATACTTCTGTTAAGGCGACGGCGGGGTCGCTAGCCCAAACGCGCAATTGCTCAAGCACCTCTCTGAGCAAATCCAAGTACATCGACCATCCTATTTCTGAGTCGAACCCGCCAGTAGGACCGTACCATCTCTGTTTCGTCTTTAAATCTGTATGATGCCACCAAGGTGAGGCACTTCTCAAGGTATCTCCTATTGGAAAGAGGCCGAACATCCTATACATATCTACCGCAGCTGGCGACATCTGCTCGGCAACCCAGGGCGGACTATTCAGATATTCATCGCTTTTCCAGTATTCTTCAGCTTTCTTTTCTATCCACTGATCTAAGATTGGATAAGCGTTTTCACCATTGTTCAAGAAATCTACTAGCCAAATGTTATGGTTAAAACCTGCCATCCTAACCTTAACGTTTTCTTGCTTTAGTCCAAGAGTCTTTAAAACATCTATGTAACCAGAATGCCCGTGGCAGACGCCAACTACCTTTGCTTTGGTTTCTCTAGACATCAGAGTTGTACCTTCGAACACGGGATTTGCAGCTTGGATCAGCCAAGCGTCTG
>JAOUPL010000120.1 GCA_029879825.1 Candidatus Bathyarchaeota archaeon | reverse complement strand
AAAGAATATAAGTCGCTCCTTTTGCTCCTCATTTAGTGAGGATATATTTATGGGTCTGTGGAAACTTCGATTTTCCATGATTGGAACCTTAGCAATTATCATAGGATTGTCCACGCTGTTCTTCAGCGTTGTTCTGGCCTTAGCCGGCGTCAACCTGTTGCTATTACCCTTCATAGTGGTGATTTTCAACATCATCCAGTGGCTCATAGCTCCCTATCTCATAGACGCCATCTACCGAGCGAAGGAAGTGAAAAAGTCAGAGGACCCCGAATTACATGGAATGGTGGAGACACTTAGCAGGAAGAGCGGAATCAAAACACCAAGACTCATGAAAGCCAAGATTCCCATACCTAACGCCTTCGCTTACGCTTCACCGATCGCTGGAAGCAGAGTGGCAGTGACAACTGGACTTCTGGAAACCCTTGAGCCAGAAGAAGTTGAAGCCGTCATCGGCCACGAGTTAGGACATCTAAAGCACAGAGACGTCCAAGTGATGATGTTCGTCTCCATCCTACCAGCAATATTCTACTACATCGGTTTCTCTATGATTCTTTCCTCCTCCTATAGACGCAGGGACGGAGGAGGTGGCGGAGCTGCCCTCATCGGCATCGCAAGCATTTTCCTATATTGGGTACTCACCCTGTTTACCCTCTACCTAAGCCGATTACGTGAATACTTCGCCGACCGCCACAGCGCCTCCATCGTTGAAGAAGGCCCCCGCAAGCTCTCTGAAGGCCTAGCAAAGATAGTAAACTCAACCAGTAGAATGAAGAAAATTCGCCGAGATACAAACAGCCTCAATTCCTTCAAGGCCCTCTTCATATCTGATCCAGATCGCGCAGAATTAGATTCCGCATCCATGATGCAGGTAGGAGCATACGCAGCTGATCGGAAGCTTGTTGAGGAAGTTCTTAAGAAAAAAGTGACTTCGTTTGACAGGGTTATGGAAATCTTTTCCACCCATCCCAACATAGTGAAACGGTTGAAGGCCCTCCAAGAACTCGCATAATCGTCGATCATTCCTTTGTTTAACACTATTTTCACCGACTTTTCTCATAGCGTCTACTCTAGGCTTCAACTACTTTTTCAAGCCGTGTCCTCCCTTTCCTAAGCTGGATGCGCTCGCAGTTTTTAATAAGTTAAATAAGTGAATCCTTCTAACTGGGGTTGTGGTGAATGACATATGGGAATGACTGTTCTAAAGAAAAAGACGGGCTATGCCTTAGGTCTCTTACTTTGCATTATAGGAGGAATACTACTGCTTATCCTACTTTGGAAATGGGGGGACACGGGAGTGTTCACCTCTTCGGATATGCTATCAGCTTTAAGTGCGAGTTTTTGGGCGGAATACCATGACATAGATTTGGGAATTGGACTAAAACTCATACACTACACCTTTTTGGGCGCTGTGTTTCTCGTCGCTGGCTCTGCAATCTTGGTGGCCCGAAGAGAAAGAGTTACTGTGACCGAGGAAGTAACCGTGATGCTTGAATGTCCCCATTGCAAAAATCAGTGGCGAGAAACCATGTCCAAACCACACTTAGAATCCATGGGCTATCCCAATGTTCGAACAATCTCCCGACGAAAATGTTCCAAATGCGCCAAATTCATTCGTCCAAAAATAGTGGCAACCGAAGAATAAACCTCATCTAGAAAAACCTGAGTGACAAGGCTTAAATTACCTATTGTTTCAACTTCTATTCCGCTTTTCCGGGGAGAAAGACTTGGCTTCACAACTGGAGTTCGAGATTCCATCATGGGATCAGATCTACAAGCTACTCCTGAATCTCGCCAGCACAGTCCGGAAGACCGGCTTTAAACCCGAAATAATCATAGGTGTCTCCAGAGGCGGATGGCCTCCAGCCCGAGTTATGTCTGACCTACTAGAAAACCCAAAGCTGGCGAATGTCGCAGCAGAGTTCTATATCGGAGTCGCCGAAACGAAGGGTAAACCAGTCATAACGCAGCCAGTTTCCGTTTCAGTGAAAGGCAAAAAGGTTCTTGTTGTGGATGATGTTGCAGACACGGGTGAAAGCCTTAGACTCGTACGATCGTATCTGGAAGAGCAAGGCGCAACCGAAGTTAAAACCGCGACGATTTACTACAAACCGTGGAGCGTCATAATCCCGGACTACTACAAAAAAGAAACGAGATCATGGATCATTTTCCCTTGGGAGAGAAAAGAAACAGTTAGAAAAATCGTTGAAAAATGCAAATGCCAAGGAAATTCAATAGACGAAGCTAAAGAAAAGCTGGTGAGTTCTGGACTAGAACGCAAACTCGTGGAGCGATTCATCCAAGAAATCTTTGGGGAAAGAATTTGACCAAAAAGCCAGAGGGACCCAACCGGTATGACGGATTCATCGCTACAGCTGGTTTCAAAAACGTCAAAATCACGGACATCAACGGTTTTCTTGAACACGTTCGAAGAGAAGTCACAGAAGGTCATGTTCAGTTTTTTGACGCTAAACTGATAGCAGGTCAGCAACACTTGTATTTTGCCGCCTTGAACGCATTGAAGGCTTTCGAAAAAAAGTCGAACATATCAAGCAGCTTGGCCATTGAGGCTCTCCTTTACGCTTCTGCCCAAAGACAGATTAGAAAGGCCGTGGATACGCTTGGAGTCAAACAAGATTCCTCGCAAGTTGCAGTTCTCATCATAGCTGAAAACAGGCAGGGAATAGATGATTGTCTGAAGGTAGTTTCTAGGCTGATTCCTGGTGAACGCGACGACGCTGTACTCGAATTAACCGACGAAAAAATCGGGGGCATCAAAAAATTGTTCGGCATTTCTGACCTTGAAATTGAGGCAAAGTTAAGGAGAAAAGGCCTAGAAAGAGAAGCATTAGCTGATTTGGTAATTGAACATATGGCTTTGTTAGCGATCCAAAGTTAGAGTGCTGATGAGATTTTATGTTTTTACATTTTTTTGATTCGACATGCTTTTGTTTTTCTTTGAAATAACGTCTGAGATTTCTTTGAGGCTTATGGGCCCCTCACGAAGGATTCTCGGTTTTTTTGAGGTTAAGTCGGCTACGGTCGACGGCTTGCCTAGGGTTGCGGGTCCGCCGTCGAGGAATACGTCTACCTCTTCTTTCAACTGTTGAGTTGCTTCATGAACCGTTCGTGGAGGTTTTCCTCCTGTTCTGTTGGCACTTGTTCCTATAAGGAGGCCATTGGACAAGCTGATCAGTCGAAGCGCCACATCGTGCTTTGGTATTCTTACACCTACAGAATCTAAGTTGCATGTAACAATGTCAGGAAGAACGAGTCTCTTGGGAAACACTAGCGTAAGAGGCCCGGGCCAAAACTTTTTGGCGACTTTTTCCCCCTCTTGTGACACGTAAGCTATTTTTTTAACATGATTGATACCCGAAGCCAATATGGGTGGAGGCTTTCTTCTTTCGCCCTTCACCTCAAAAACTCGCTTCACTGCCCCAATATTAAATGGGTCGCATCCCAGCCCGTACACCGTTTCAGTTGGATAAACAACCAGCCCTCCTTTGCTCACAATCCGTGAAGCGGTCAAAACGTTATCTCTTGTCGCCTTCAATATCCTCATGTTTTCGCCAAAACACCTTCTAACGATTTCAAAATCTCAATAATGATAGATCATAAAAATGTTTGTAAATATTTCGATGCGAGAGCATGCGGCTTCTATTAACCGCATGCGCCAACGATTCAAAAGGCTT
>JAOUPL010000119.1 GCA_029879825.1 Candidatus Bathyarchaeota archaeon | reverse complement strand
AAATTATGTCCCTCACGCTTAGGTTTAGCCTCCACTCGAATTTAATGTTTCTTTGGTAACTTGCTCAAAATTGCTGAATTTGTGGCATGATGAACTTTCCGTTTGGTAGTTTCCCATGATCGCCATTGAGATAGATATACTTGCGCGCGCGCTTTCAAGATTGAAGGTGCTCTGTGTATGCATAAATTTTAACCCCAAAACCCACCTAACCACCTCCAAAAAAAGATGGGCAAAGTGTACCTATGAAGCGCGCTAAATTATGCGCGCGCATTAGGTTTAAAACGTAAAATGTATTGGGTATCAATAAGAAAGGGGGAAGCGAAATGAAACCAAACAAAACGCTTCTACTACTCGTAATTCCGATCGCTTTTTTTGCCGTTGGAGGTTTCACAGCTTGGCGCGCGACCTTGAGAGGGGTTGAAGTTTATCCTCTAATGACTGGTTTTATTCTCATATTCATAGGTCTCTTTGCCTTCGTCCTTATCCTCGGTCAAGCCCTTCTTCAGCGCGCAAAAAGGAATTAAGACAAACTCTTCCACATCCAGCGCGCGCAAGTATAAAGTGTGCCCGCGCATGAGCTAAGAGTCATTCCAGCTTAGATGTTATTAATCTCGGGGATGAGGAAACCGACCAGACGGATTCTGCTTCCGCAATTGTTGCATTGGATCACTAATTCTTCCAAAGTTTCGCCTTTGACCTTTGTCTCCAGAATGCAGTAGACATCCTCTGTTTCATCTTCGGGAGATATGATAACCCCGCAGTTGGGGCAGGGAAAATCTCCTTCCACTTGAATTTTGGTCAAGTCCACTTCGTATACCAGAGGTTGCTTCACCCTTCCTTCTTCCTTCTAAGCACCTACTAATGCGAGAAGTATACACTCTTATTTTATGCTAATTTTTGGTACATCCCGTTCTAGAAGCTAGACAGGCTTTAACATTCTTACCCCAACGGCTTCATACCAAAAATGTGCGCGCGCACGATAATCTACACGCATCTGGTTAACTTTGAGGGTGACGAATATCATACCGCAACATCTAAAAGCCTAAAGGAAGATGAAGAACTTCTCAAAGCGGGGTTTGAGTATGTCACCGAAAGAGACGGCGTCAAAATCTACCGTAAGCGAAAGTGAACTTGAAGTCATAAAGCACGACAAAGAAGCTGGCGAATTTGTGGTTAAACATCGCCAGACAGGAAACATTTCGCGTATAGTAGACACATTCGCTGAAATGTTTCCAATGTGGGCAGGTAGAATATTGGTAACAGCCGACAACGAGAAATGGGCTCTAACAGCGGCAAGGACGGCAACAGGCTTCGCCGCTTCCATCATTATGTCACCAGCTGAAGCCGGAATAGAAGGCATAGTGCCTCCTAAAGAAACTCCAGACGGACGCACAGGAGCACTGATTCAAATCTACCACACAACAAGAAGAGACCTAAAGACCCAAATGAGCTTGAGAATTGGACAATGCATCATGACGTGCCCCACCACAGCAGCCTTCGACGCCTTACCCAAGGCGAAAAGGAGATTGAAAGTTGGAAGAAGCCTACGCCTCTTTGGCGACGGCTTTCAAAAAAGGGACGTAATCGCAGGAAGAAAGGTTTGGCGCATACCTGTTATGGAAGGAGAATTCACGGTTGAAGACAGCTTCGGCGCCATGAAGGCTGTTGCCAGTGGAAACTTCTTGATCTTGGCAGAAAAACAAAAAGCTGGTCTTCAAGCAGCAGAGGAAGCCATAAAGGTTATCAACCAAAAAGTTCGAGGGGTCATTATGCCCTTCCCAGGCGGCATCTGCGGATCAGGATCCAAGGTAGGCTCTATGAAATACAAACTGGGAGCGTCCACCAACCATCCCTTCTGTCCCACGTTGAGAAAAGTCTTGCCCGATTCGCAAGTTCCGGAAAACGTTAACAGCGTTTACGAGATAGTGATAAACGGCTTGAATTCGAATGTTGTGAAAAAGGCAATGGCTGAAGGGATAAAGGCAGCAGTGAAGATTCCGGGCGTCGCCAAGATTTCGGCGGGAAATTACGGAGGCAAGCTTGGTCCGTTTCGAGCCTATCTGAAAGAGGTCTTAGAACTAACCTAGCCTTGCCCGTGCAACTGTGCAATTAACTTGTCAACTTAATGTATTCCATACCCTTTCCTTCAGGGGAACCCACAAGAATACGATGGTGTTCTCGGCCAGTTTTGCTATCTACAACACGCTCAAGTTTACCCCTAACCATAATTGATTCCCCAACTTCACCTAAACTGTCGTAGAGGCTTTCGTAGGAAACCACTTCTAAAATATCCGTTACCTGAGGGCCTTCCACAATCTTCGCTTCTCCAATGCAATAGATAGAAGGAAGGAACAGGTAGTCGGTGTTATCGTAGACAACGGCGCGGATAGTTGCGTGACCCACAGGATAGTAGGTTTTTTCGCCATATTCTTCAGCAACCTCCTGTTCCAACTTAACCGGATGAACAGAAAACAACGTGTCCTCAAATGTGCCTAGGTTCCATTTTCGTTCGTAGATTTTCAAGGCTTCGTCTGGTGTCAACGGATAGCGTCTGGCTTTTCTAGTACACCAAGCTTTGAGAGCTTTTTTCTCAAGACGTTTAACCGAGGAACTTGACAAAGCATAGTTTTCAATTAAGGCACTTTTCACTGCCAAACTGTTTTTTGAGCCATAGACTGTTATGTCCATGTCTGAAAACGCGGGTTGATGAATATCGAGGAGGATGGAACCGGTTACTCCAAAAAAGTCGTGGGGAACATTGCTTGTTTCTGCCAAAAAGGATGTGAACCTTTTCAGTTTTTTCTGTAAAGGGTCTAACCGTGAAGCTTGCTGCAATTGAGCTAGTTTTTCTTCTGGTTTGTAGTGTTTTGCTACGTATTCCTGCGGAACTGCGGTCATCACGATGTTGTAGAAAGAGGAATGGAACAGATAGTGAGGGTAGTTTATTTCTAAAAGGCTGAAGGTTTCCAGTAGGTTGGGAATCGTGTAGCTTCGCATGACTCTTTTGAATCGTTTTTCGCCTTTTCCCCAAACGCCGAACTTCGATGGAACATACTTTAGGTAGGAGATTATTCGGTCAGGAGGATGTAATGGACCCACTACGCAGAAGAAGAAACCTTCTTCGGTTTGTAGGAAATCGCGATCCCTAAACCTTCGCATAACCTTAACCTTTTTGACGAGCGATTATATACTTATCCAATCTATGGAAGGCTCTGCCATGAAAGCGTGGACTCCCAGAGACGGCGACACCTTTGTCACAGAAGAGGGGTTCGTCTTCTATGTGTTTGGGTATGAACATCCGAAAAATCGGGTCTTATCTTTTCTAAAATACACTCCATCCCGTTTAAAGTCGCACTTTCCTATACGCTTTCTCGGACAGAAATGGAAACTCGAAAACGTAGAACTCGCCCGACCAGAAAAACTCTATACAGCGCAAAACTATCAAAAGCTCTTAGAAACCTTTCGAAGCACATATCCCCAATACATCTATTTCTGTCCCTACCGTGGAAAAGAAGTCATAAGCGCTCCATTGAAGCACGTAGAAAAAGTTTATGTGCCAAAAGAGTGTCTGCAGAGGCTCTTTGAAAAGAAAAGAAAGGATCGTTTACAGAAGCTAGCCTTAGAGCTGGTCTCCCTTCTCTCCACCGAATCCAAAGTGCCCATTGAAGACTTTGGAATCCACGGATCCATCGCACTGAACATGCACACCGCAAAGTCTGACATCGACCTCGTAGTCTAT
>JAOUPL010000118.1 GCA_029879825.1 Candidatus Bathyarchaeota archaeon | reverse complement strand
AAGTTTGAAAAAATGCAAGAACGGCTAACAGCTGAAACTGACCGTTGCGAGGCTGAAATAAAATCTTGTAGGCTTCGCAAAGATGAGGGGAATGAGATTCAATGGAACCAAAAGCTTGAAAAAATCAGAAAAAAACTTCCAACTTTAGAGAGAAGCATTAGAGACATAGACAGAAAAATAGAGGACGTTGAAACCGCTAAAAAACTTGAAATATCTCAACGAAGAACAAAGCGAGACACACGCATCGAAGAAGCCATGAAGGATCTTAGAGAACTTGAGGCCTCACGGGAGGCCAGAATCAGAATGAAACAACAAGAAATGACATCGCTAAAAGATACGACTTCCTCCATCATAAATCAAATGAATGAAATGGCTGAGTCAAAAAAGGCGGCCTTAAATGAGCTTGACAGGATAGGTACGCCGAGGAGAAGAGAAGAGTACGCGCTTGTATACTTGCCTCTTTACTTTGTTTGTTACGAAACGGAGTTGAAGAAAAGATATGTTGTGTATCCTCCATCTATCGTAGGTAGCATGGGGATCTTGACAAAATTGAAGGGCGTTTTCGGCGCCACAAAAATGAAATCTTTTCTTCAACCTCGTTCAAAAGCCATAACAGAACTTCTTAACCACCTTGTGATTCTAACTGAAGAAAACCCCGTGTTTGAAAAAGAGATAAGCGACGCTGGAATCAGAGCCAACATCTTACGAACAACAGAGTTGCGTATAGGCATCAAAAGAGGATTGAAAGAGTTAAGAGACGAAAAGTGGATATCGGAAAGCGAACTTCAATCTTTCAGCGAACTCCTCTGAAAAGCATATTCCACCTCAAATAGTATACCTTTTTCCGTATTTGACCAAGTGAGCGTGTTTGTTTATTTTTTTGAATAGTTTCGCGTTTTCCGTGTGTATTGGGAAAATCTGTTTCGGTTTTATGTAGTTGATGAGGGCTGTTAGTCGATGTCTGTTCATGTGGCCAGAAGCATGGAGTTGGTGAAACTTGATTTTGAAGTGCCTCAGCCAATTGTGCATGACTTCGTCTTCGATGTCTTCTTCACTGTAGGGTTCGCTCATGCTGTGAATAAAATGACTGTCTGGATCCTGCCTTATGTCGATGAGTTCTGCGAATTGGTAGAAATCTAGGTCCATAACTATTTCGCCTTGATGTTCGTGCACAAATTCGTAATTCACCATTTTGTCCATGAACTCCCGTTCCCAAACGTAGTAGTCTTTCTCTTGAAAACTCCCGGTTTTTTTCCTCTTGTAATAAACTAGGATGGTCTCATCTTTCATGGGGTCTGGAAGGTGAAGGCGTTTATCCTCTACAAGCTTGCTTAATAGATGAGCGGTTTTCGGGGATATGACGATTTTTCTGTCATTGTTTTTGGCTACGTTGTAGAATGTTCGGAACCTATCCATATCTCGCCCGTAATGGGTAACGAACACTATCTTGTTTGTTGCAGAAACGATTTCGTTGCTTAGTTTCTCTACTTCCAATTCGGAGTAGTTCTTTCTCTTTTCCACCTCAACCATTCTGGTTCCTTCACTTATCATCGCTATGGGCTCAGATTCGCGGGCTTTTTCCGCAAATTCTTCCGTCATCTCTTTTCGAGGACCATGCGCCCTAAGGTCTCCAGTATAGACAACCGCGCCTTCGGATGTGTGAATTATGAAGCCATAGGCGGCAGGAATAGAATGGTCAACGTGAATAGGTTCTACCACCAGATGGTCAATCTTTACTTTGCGCCCTGTTCTGAATGTTTCATAGGGATGTTTTCCGAAATCAGCGGAGCCCGTTTCCTCCATTGACTTTATGAAAATTTTTGTTCCATAACCGCAGTATATGGGGATTTTTTCGTCGAGAAATAGAATGTGTCCCACATGATCTATGTGGGCGTGAGACAGAAATAAAGCATCAATTTTCGGTTCAGTGTAGGGAAGGTCAGTAAATGCCAACTGTTTTTCGCTATACATTCCTTTTATCTTTGGCAATAGGTTGAACTCAAAATAGTCTCCCAAACCATTTACGGCTCTGGGGCAAAGCCAACCCGTAAAGTATTCCTCGCCCATGGAGAAAGACTGCCCAAAATCCAAGAAGACTCTGACTTTTTTATCTTCCAAAAGAACTTTGTTTCCACCAATCTCGTTTACTCCACCGTAAAAGGTGAAAGACGTTTTTTGTTTCACCATCCTACTTCCCCGTCAATCATTATTTTCACTACATCTTAACCTAATTTTTTCCCATTTTTTGGCAGAGGTTAGAAATGGCTACGATGACATGAGGTGCGGTGAAGACGCTGAAAACCTTTACGTATCGCGCTGATGCCGCCTTCTTTACAGTTTCCTTCCTTCCTCCAGCTTCTAAATATCCCTCAATTAAGTTTTTGGCTATGATGCTCGCGGCTTTGGCTGAAGAGATGGGAAAAACGTAGTGCCCCGAAAAGTAGAGAAATTCGGCTACGTCCCAAGTTTGATTTCCGTTTCTCGCAGCCTGCTCAAGGTCCACGAAGAAAGTTTCTCCGTCTTTTGTGACGATGAAGTTTTCTGGTTTACAGTCCCCTAGGCTCACGCCAAGCCTGTGAGCCTCAGCGATTTTTCTCCCCACCTCCTTCACCATAGCGGCCTCTTTTACAGCCTTCTCTTTAGATGAAATGATGCGCTTGATGGTTTCCACCATCTTTTCTCCCTCAATGAAATCTTCAAAAATCAAGCGTTTTTGGGGACTGACGTAAAGAATCTTGGGAACCGGAAAACCTTGACTGCGCAGAAACTGGTTTGTGGCATATTCCCTTTCTAGTCTTGACCGCCCAAGCACGGCGAAGCTTTTGGTGCCTAGAGACCATAACGCTAGGGGGAACCATTTGAAGCTAGACCAGTCTCTGAATTTCTTTACCACAAATCTTTGTTCCTCGTGATTTCTCCGAAGCCTGAGGAGGTAAACGTCGTTTAAGACTCCTCCCATTTCCTCAATTTTCATGTCCAAAGCCTTTCCATCTGGAATGGTTTTTCTAACAAAATCTTCGATTGTGGACCTGTCTGAAAGTGCTACGGGACCGAGAGGCGTTGGCATCAACAAGTATTTTTTGGGTTCCTCAAGCCGGAAAACCAGTCCCTCAGCTTTAACCTTTCGATGCGATTTCATGAAGATTCTCTGATCTTGTATGAGGGAACTGATGGTTTTTGAAAGTACGCTGAGAACGTGGAGGAGAGCCGCCTTTTGAGCTGACCTTAGGAAAAAGGGAAGCCGAGGTTTCCGTCTTCTGATCTTATCGATATAGCTGCGCGTAATCTTAATGTATCCGTTGGAGAAGACGATTTGACTCTCTTTTGCCATTTCGTCAAGGGCGTTCACGTATCCTTTCATCATTGTCTCTACATTTTTTCTTCTGAGATTTTTTCTTAACATGTTGAGAAAGGTGTAGGTCATGAGGGGAAACAGTCGAGCCCTCTGCATCATAGCTTCATACATGAAATATTCCGCCTTGATGAGAAACTCATTAGACAACTCGGGGAATTCTAAGACTAGGTTTTCCATAAGCTCTGAGACAGTTCTTTTTTTCATTTTCACTTCTTGACGCTGCAAATATTCCCTGTTGATCAAGGGTTCGTAGGGAACCGTGACCTTTTCGGCAACGAACTCGCCTAGCCACCCCTGCTCCACGTCCCTTTCAAAGGCCCTTCGATCCACTGTCAAAATTAAGGCGTTAACTCCGTTTGTGGACTTGAAGTAGGTGTTTAAGAGGAGAGGAAAACC
>JAOUPL010000116.1 GCA_029879825.1 Candidatus Bathyarchaeota archaeon | reverse complement strand
TTTGCCGGGGTGGCCGAGTGGTTCAGGCGGTGGGCTGCAGACCCGCTCTACGTGGGTTCGATTCCCACCCCCGGCTCCAATGTGTTAAAGAGAAAACCCCTTTGTCTTGTTATCATCGAAGTTGGTGGAATCATGACTGAAAAAGCTGTGGAAGAAACCTTCGCAGCCTTGTTCGCTTTAACCGACTTAAGGCAAATTTTCAGAGAAACCAAGCCGACTTATCAATTCAACAGCGAACAAAAGAGACAGATTAGAGAGATCATTGAAAAAGTGAGACAGAGTTTGGACGTGATCGAAAAGGAGCTGATAAAATGAAACAAATGATTGAAGACATTGAAGTTAGAGCAAGAGAAGAGCTGTGCATAAACATTAACCCCATCCAAGCTGCTGGTAGGCTAACCTCAGAAGCCATGAAAGCTATGATTTCTTATGGAGACGGCTACTCAACATGTGACTGGTGCGGAAAACCGTTTAGGCTCGACAAGATTCGGAGACCACCAATAAGTGGATTCCACATTGAACTGGCAAAGTTTGTAGGGATGGACCAGGCTAGAGTTGTTCCGGGGGCGAGAAGAGGATTCCAAGCTGTTGTCTCCTCGCTTGTGGAGAAAGGAGATTCCGTTATCGTTTCCTCGTTAGCTCACTACACCGAGTTTCTAGCCGTAGAAGAAGCAAGAGGCGTTGTGAAAGAGGTTCCACTGAACGAGGAAAACGTCGTTACTCGGGAAAACACAGCTCAGAAAATAGAAAAAGTGAAGCGAGAGACAGGGAAACTTCCCAAGCTGGTTATGATGGATCACTTCGACTACATGCTTGGGAATGAACACGACATTCATGGAATAGCGAAAGTTGCGAAAGAATATGATATTCCATTCTTAGCCAATTGTGCTTACTCGATGGGCGTAATGTCAATCAATGGAAGAGAGATGGGAGCTGACTTTCTAGTCGGTTCAGGGCACAAAAGTTTTGCATCGCCAGCCCCTTCAGGGATAGTAGCAACGACCGAAGAGTGGGCTGACAGAGTTTTCAGAACGACCCAGATGGTCGGTGACGTTACAGGAAGGAAATTTGGAACAAAAGAGGTTGAAATGATTGGCTGCACCTTGATGGGAGCCAATATGATCGCCATGATGGCCAGTTTCCCTAAGGTGCGGGAGAGGGTTAAGCATTGGGACGATGAGGTCAAGAAGACCAACTATTTCATTGATGAATTCCTAAAGATCGAAGGAAACAAGGTTATCAGCGAAACGCCTAGGAAACATACTTTAACTAAAGTGGATACTGCGGGAAGCTTTGACAAGATCGCGCGAACACACAGAAGAAAAGGTTTCTTCCTCAGCGATGAGCTGAAAAAGAGAAGAATTGTCGGCGAATTCGCGGGAGCCACGAGGCAGTGGAAGCTAAATACCTATGGACTCACATGGGGTCAAATAAAATACCTAGCCCAAGCTTTTCATGATATTGCAAAGAAATACGGAATAAACCTAGCTTAACCGAGTGATTGTTAGAGATGAGAATAGACACCAAAAAGTTGCTTAAAGACTCCCAAAAGGACTACGAAAGAACATGGGCCGAATCAGCGAAACTTCTGAAGGTGAAAGGTAAGTATTTTACGCTAGCTAACAAGAAGAAACAGCATCCGCTTTTTGATCTCATAATCGAAGCTCGAAACATTTTCTTGGAAATGGGATTTGCAGAGGTCATAACACCATTGATAACAGAGGAATGCCATGTCTATCTGCAATATGGACCGGAAGCACCCGTTATCTTGGACAGAATTTTTTATCTTGCAGGACTCCCAAGGGCGGACATAGGAATTTCGAAAGAGAAGATTTCCGAAATCAAGAAAATCATACCGCATTTCGATGAAGTCAAGGAACTTCAGCATATTTTCAGGAAATACAAAAAGGGTGAAATAGAATCAGATGATCTAACCGAGACTCTTGTGAAAGAGCTCAAAATAAGAGAAGAGCAAGCAACACAGATAATTTCGTTGTTCTCAGAATTCAGTCAATTGAATCCGGTGCCAACCAAACTCACCCTTAGATCTCACACAACTTCTTCATGGTTTCCCATTTTAAAAGAAATGCAGTATAAAGAAACACTACCATTGCAATTATTTTCCATCAGCCCAAAATTTAGAAGAGAACAAAAACTTGACGTTAAACATCTGTATGAATCTTGGACGGCTTCCATGGTTATTATGGCCGAAGAAATCAGTTTAGAGGACGGCAAAGAGATTGTGGAACAGTTTTTTAGGAAACTCGGCTTTGATGAAGTTGAGTTCAGGATCAAAAGGGCAACTTCGAAATATTATGCGCCTAAAACAGAGTTTGAGGCCTTCGTTAGGCATCCGAAAAATGGTGAACCCATTGAGGTGGGTGACGGCGGTTTATACAATCCTCTTAGCTTGGCGAGATACCAGATTCCTTATCCTGTTTTCAATTTTGGGGCTGGCTTAGAAAGAATTGCTATGATAAAAACTGGTATCGAGGACATTAGGAAACTAGTTTATCCACATTTATACGTAAAGGCGGAATATACGGATGAACAGCTAGCTGAGATGGTTGAGGTCGACCAAACGCCTTTGACTAGAGAGGGAGAAAAACTTGTCAAAGCGATAATTCAGACAGCGATAAAAAACGCGAATCAACCGAGTCCATGCCGATTTCTCGCTTACAAAGGAAAATTCCTTGATCGTAACGTTGAGGTTCATGTTTACGAGTCGGATATAAGGAAAAAGTTGATTGGCCCAGCAGCCTTGAACACCGTGTATGTTTATGACGGCAACATTCTCGGTATACCAAAAGAGGGATTAGAAAATACCAAGATCGTGGAGATGGCTAGAAAAAAAGGCGTCTCCACAGGAGTTCGTTATTTAGATGCCATAGCGGCTGTGGCTGCAGCCTCCATTGAAAAAAAGATAAATGCAAGAGAAATCGGCGAAGTAGATGTCAGAGTAAAGATGGCGAAGCTTCCGAGCGACGTTAACGTGAGGGTTCAGGCTGCTGGAATGGCTTGCATTACGAGCAAAAACAAGAAAATTATTGTTAAAGGACCTGTTTTTGTTGGAATAAAAGCAAACATTGTGTAGTAATTCTCTTTATGTTTACAGGCAATAAGCTTCTAAGGCACGTTTCATCGCATTATTTGTTGAAGACAACTTTTATAACGGTGTTATAAAGGTAATACTACTTATACGGAGGCTCACAAGGTTGCTAGATATAAAGAAAATTAGGCAAGACTTCCCAATACTGGATTCCGGCATCATCTACCTAGACAACGCCGCAAGCAGCCTAACTCCTGAACCAGTAATCCAGAAAATGTTGGAGTTTTATCATAATTATCGAGCCAACGTCGAACGGGCCATCCACAGATTTTCACAGAGGGCCAGCGAAGAATACGAGAAAGCCCATGCCAAGGTTGCTGACTTAATAAACGCTGAATCAGAAACCGAAATCATATTTACAAGAAACGCTACAGAGGCCATAAACCTCGTAGCAAACGGCCTAAACTGGAAGAAAGACGACAAAATCGTAACATCCCTTATCGAACACCACTCCAACTTCATCGTCTGGCTACGCTTGAAGAAACGATACGGAGTAAAAATAGAAATCGTCCGACCGAACAGAGAAGGCCTATTCGACATCGCTGATTTCGAAAAGGCAATAGACAATAAAACAAGGTTAGTAGCTTTGACTCACGTCTCAAACGTTCTAGGCGTCAAAATACCTGTTGACAAAGTTGCCGAGATTGCGCATGATCACGATGCTCATCTGCTGGTGGATGG
>JAOUPL010000115.1 GCA_029879825.1 Candidatus Bathyarchaeota archaeon | reverse complement strand
CCGTGAGCAGTACCTGCGTCGTCTTCGCCAAGTCTGAAGCTATGGGATTGCTGCGCAAGAGATGGCCTAAGGAAACGGTTTTGGCTGCCTACTGCTCGGCGATGGCTAGTCGAATCGCAGAATTGTTGAGGAGAGTTGGAGTGCAGAAGGACTTCGTTATTACCGGCGGAATCTCAAAGAACATTGGTATCGTGAAGAGATTGGAGGACATAATCGGCATCAAAGCTTTGCCCATGAAGGAGGAATATGACCCCATAATTGCTGGAGCCATAGGCGCGGGTCTATTCGCTAAGGACCTCTACGAAAAGGAGAGGAAAGATATCTAATGGCTGAAGGGGAAGGGTTAAGGGAGAAGGAATTAGCAGAAGAAGGATGGGTTAAGCAGACTACCATCGGAGAGCCTAGATTAGGCGAGATTGTTGAGTTGTACAAATCTTTGGGCTATGAGGTTCGCCTTGAACCCGTAAGGCTTGACGAACTGGACGAAGAGTGCCGAAGGTGCTATGAAAGCGAAATTGATGAAGTCAAAACGGTTTATGTAAGAAAGAAAAAATAGGTTAGTTTCTTAGACAAGTTTGTACTTGTCCCATTCTGGTTTTCTTTTCTCCAAGAACGCTTTGATGCCTTCTCTCGCTTCGTCAGTATACCAGACATGGATAAGGCTTTCTTTCGCCAGCTCGTAAGTGACACGTTCAAGCTGAGAAGTGAAGTTTGTCCACGCTTTAACGAATCTTATGGATTGGGGACTGTTAGCCATAATCTTTCTAGCAACCTCAACAACGGTTTCCCTCAACTTTTCCAGCGGAACAACCTTGTTAACCAACCCCATCTGTTCAGCTTCCTTAGCCGTGTAAGGTTCAGCCGTGTACATCTGGTATCTTGCCCGTTTTTCGCCTACGTTTTTTGCGAAGAGCTGTGACCCACCGAAGATGGGTGCGCTGCCGACTTTGACGCCTCCCTGACCTAATCTTGCGTTTTCTGAGGCGATAGTAATATCACACCATAGGTGAATCTCGTGTCCGCCTGCAATGCAGTAGCCGTTAACAGCAGCGATGACGGGTTTGCCAGCTCCCGTTATTGCGTCACGTAGACCGATGAATTTTTCGAGATAGATTCTGGCTTTTGCAGGATTGGGGAAAATTTCTTCGGCGAATTCATCTACGTCTGCGCCTGAACAGAAGGCTTTGGCGCCTGCGCCCGTAATAACGACAACTCGAATGTTTGGGTCTTTGTCTGCTTCTTTAACAGCACTGGTCATTTCTTCGATTGTTTTTGTTCTGAAGCCATTGTATTTTTCAGGTCTGTTGATGGTTATCCAAGCAATTCCATCGGCCTTCTCATACAGTATATCTTCAAATTTTTTTTCAGCCATGGAAAACACCACGATAGATTTAGTTAATTGGTGTTTGGAGAATTAAAACACTTTTGATTTTTCTCTATCTCTGAAGTAGGAGAAGGGTTTTTGCGGCGCAGAGTGATTTTTGGAAAGAATATTGTTTTCAACATAATGCTGTTATTAGGCTCCAAATATAAATAGACTGTTGAAAGGGGAGAGGGCGGCTAGCAAAAACGCTACGGTCATCGGTAATTGAAACTATAGGCCATGTTGTTTCCAGTCTGGCTTACGTTTCTCTATGAAAGCTTTGGCTCCTTCGCTGAACATGTCGCCTCGCATAAACATAGATGCTGCCATCTCCGCCTCGATGTGTAGAGCCTCTTCAAGGGGACGCCCAGTCCCTCTAATCATAGCCTCCTTGTCTGACCGCAAAGCTCCTTGAGGAAGTTCACATATAGCCTCAGCCAGTTCACGAGCCCTATCCATCAGCTTCTCCTGAGGCACAACCTCCGTAACCAATCCAATACGTAGGGCTTCCTGAGCGTCGAAGCGTCGACCAGTTATGACAAGTTCTAAGGCTCGCCCGAACCCAACTATCAAGGGAAGCCTTACAGTTCCGCCGTCGGCAAGAACAACGTTCCATCGTCTCTCCAAGCAACCAAACTCAGCGTTTTCGGATGCGATGCGAATGTCAAGGGACAAGGCTATTTCAAAACCCGCGGCGAAACAGTAGCCGTTGATAGCGCCAATAGTGGGCTTGAAGATATCCAAACGACGAGTGTAGCCACAAGGTCCAGGCGAGTTGTAGAGAGCAACCCGAGCTTTCTCATAGTCCATGAGTTCTTCGAGGACGCCGGTTCCGAAGGCGGCGTCCTTCAAGTCCCACCCGCTGCAGAAAGCCTTGTCTCCTGCGCCTGTCATGATGGCGACGAAGGCATCCTTGTCGTCTCGAAACGTTTCCCACGCTTTCTGGAGTTCTTTAGCGGTTTCCCAGTTGATGCAGTTGTGAACCTCAGGACGGTTGATGGTGACGGTTACGACGTGGCCATCCTTCTCGTAAAGAATGTTCCTATAGGACATACAAACACCTCCTTTTTCGTCTTGTTTGTTAACGAGTTTCTTACGGATTTGGTGTAGATAGGTAGATAAAAAGGACATGGTTAATGCAACTAGACTAAAAGCCAAGCGTGTTATCAGTTGGGATTTAAGAAGTCACACAGACCCGCGCATTGATGTATTTGTGTTGAACAAATATACGAGAAGCTTTATTAATTCGCAAATCGCTTTGATATGTATATTAAATCTTAATATAGAATATGTGTAAACCAGGGAATAAGCATGAGAAGAAAGCTACTTGGAGCCTTAATCGGCTTTGCTTTCGGGGTCAACGTGGCTTTTAACACCTTCAATATGCTTGTCTCTCGAAATCCTCAAGTTGCCAACGCAGAAAAAGCCGGCTATTTTTTGATTTGTTTGGGTGTAGTATTTGTCTTAGCTTTTATCGGGTTTCAGCACGGTGAAGATGCGCATGAGTTTTAGATTCGCCCGCATTACAAATGTGGCAAAATGTGTATTTTGGATTCATAATTCTTTTCTGTTTGATCTTGTAGGCTTAGTCAGTGGAGGTGCAATGACATGAAGGCGAATGTTAGTAGAGTGGATGCCTCAGACATCTTGAGAACGGTTCCTCCTGACCAATCATTCCTTTTCTTCGAGGACATCGGGAAGTACACGGGTAGACTGGCGGCAAATCTGGCTGACTTTTGCGAAAACATGAAGACAATTGACATAAAATCAGTGACATTCCACTTCGAACGTGGAGACTATGAAAGATGGATAAGAGAAACGCTACATGACGCTGAACTCGCTCGAAAACTCAAGAGAATGAAGAAATCAAGCTCCGGAGAACAACTTAGAAACAAAATGCTTCAATCTGTAAGAAAGCGTTTGAACGAACTACAAAAAAATGTTACGTGAGAAAACGCATGTGCTTTGCGCGCGCGAATGAACAGCATGTCTGGAAAGCTGGAATAAGATGCTCGTTCACGCAGTTTCTTCCTGAGTCGTGGTTAGTAATACTTATTTTTGTTGATTCCCTTGTGTCCGTTGTAGCGAGGCGTTAGGGTAGATGCGAACCGTTTTTTATCCTTTGGGTGGATCTCACCCTCCAGGTTCGAAGGAGGAGTGTAGTTTATGCGGTCGAGTTATGCCATATTATGCTCTTAGCCGTTGTTTTCGTTGTAAACGCCTGTTCTGCAAAAGTTGCATAACTGAGGATTTGGTTGAAAGCAAATACTTAGTCTGCCTTAACTGCGCAAGAAGGTTCGTGTCGCCTCAAGAAACGTTTAGGGGCAAATACACTCCTCTTACGTTCTATTTGTCCCGAAAAGCCCAGTGGACCAGTTGGGTTAAACTCCAGTTCTCGCGAATAGAGGGAATAATCGGCGACGACCTTCCAGT
>JAOUPL010000114.1 GCA_029879825.1 Candidatus Bathyarchaeota archaeon | reverse complement strand
GGATTTATCGGAAAATCGCCGTCTATTGCGGTAACGCCATCTTTTATTAAACTTGCACCTTCGCCGGCTTTGCATAATTTCATGTCTTGGTAGTTTATGAGTTCTGTAATTGTGAAGCAGTCGTGAACTATACCGAAATCGATCTCTTTTCGAGGGTCTTTTATTCCAGCTTCTTTGTAGGCTGCTTCCGCCGCCTTTACGTTTGCTGGAAAACTCAAAAAGGTCTCAGTTGGTCTGAGCCATGGAAAGAGAGTTTCAACAGCCATACCCGAGGCTTTTATCGTTGCATATTCGTCTCCCACGTATTCCCTCGCAATATCCGGTCTCGTTAAAACCACTGCCGCCGCTCCGTCAGACATCGCGCAACAATCGAACAAACCAAGTGGGTAGGCAATCGTTGGTGCGTTCATCGCTTGATCTATAGTTATTTCTCTTCTGAAATGAGCCTTTGGGTGTCTCGCTCCATTGTAGTGATTCTTGACTGCAACTCTCGCGAGGTCTTCTTTCGTCCATCCCCATTCTTTGAATGCTCTGTTTGCAGCCATGGCAAACATGGCTGGTGCTGAAGCCATTGTTAGCGTTGGGTCGGGAAACATCGTTTCAATGCCGGGTAGCCCCCTTGATCCCTGATCCAAGATTTTCTCTACACCACAAGCTAAAACGATGTCGTATACTCCAGCCGCCACCGCGTAAGCCGCGTTTCTAACGGCGTCCATTCCCGTGGCACAGTAGTTTTCTACCCTTGTAACCGGCTTGCCAAATAGTTTAAGTGGATCAGAAAAATTGGTGCCCGCCACTCCACTGAAACTATAAAAGGTGCCGCACCAAATTGCTCCAATGTCCTTCTTTAGATCAACGTTTGCCTCTTTGCATGCCTCGTAAGTTGCTTCCACGAGGAGATCTTCTGCGTCTTTCTCCCATATTTCCCCGAATTTTGTAACTCCGGTGCCTATTATGGCAACTTTGTCTTTTATTCCTCCCATTTTTGTTACCTCCTTTTATGCTCTTACTGGTCTAGCTCTCCAACCATAATGTTTGAAATCTGATTTTTCGTTCAATAGTCTAAATGTTAGCTCAACAGGTGTGTCTATCTGTATTTCCTTTGGTTCGCAATCCACTACCTCGAGGAACATTCGGCATCCGTCCTCTAAGTCAATAACGGCTCTTACTCCTGGATTGATTCCATCTCCCTCAGTGTTTCCCGGACCAATCAAGTAATCTAAGGTATAGGTAAAAACCTTGCCACGTCTTGCAAGCTTTACTTCTTCATGATTATCTTTGGCGCCACATACTATACAGCATCGACCTAGGGGATAAGCCAATGTTCCGCAGTTCTTACACTTCATCCCGTAAAGCGGCAGAATTGATTTTTCATCTCTCCAATACATGACGTGAGCCACTTTCGACCATTTAGGCCACGCCGTCTCACGGACCCTCCTGAAATCTGCATATTTCTCATACGTTGGAAGTGTTCTGCTCGATTTTACATTAATAGTGACGCCCTTTATCTTTCCCTTTATTTCCTCTATTTTATCAGTAGTTTTCACGATGAATGCGTCGCTTCCGTCGCCATAACTCGCGCATAAAATTCTTTCATTTGGCTTTGCAGTTTCTAACGCGGAAACCAGTAGTAGTAGGCAATGCGGTGTGCCTGTTATACCCACATTTAAAAAGAGAGGATCTTGTATCTTTTCCATTTCAACACCGAGTAGTTGTGGAGATCGAAGATAAGTTCTCGGATCCGGTGCATAGAAAGCTATTTTAGAAATATCCTTCGGAGTTAAATTACATTTCTTCATCAATGCTGATATGGCCTCAGGAAGGTCTTTCATAAACCCATACTTTAAGTCAAGCTTGGGTTCAAACTCCTTTGGGTAATCATCCACATCTCTTCTCCAGGGACCCGGTATCGCGTCCGTTACCGTGTAGAATCCTTCTATTTCTGCGATGCCATCCTCCCCGATAAGCAGAGCCGCAGCACCGTCACCAAATATTTGTTCATAGATAGAAGCGGGGGTTGCAACTCTGCGGTCCGCAGATACGACAAGGATTTTTCTCGCTGTTTTTGCTTCTACTGCGTCCATTGCAGCTTTTATTGCGATTGTTCCAGCCCTCAGAGAATTAGTGAAGTCGGAGGTGAGAATGTCTTTTCTCAAATCGAGGGCAGAGGCAATTAGAGAAGAACTCTGTTTTTCTTTGAATGGAGAGGTGGTAGTGGCAAAAAATAGTCCATCAATCTCTTTCGGGTCGATTCCGTTCAGACAATCGAGTCCCGCCTCTGTAGCCATCGTTAAGCTGTCTTCGTCCCATGCTGCAACCGCTCTCTCTCCAGGCATAACAATCGGGATACCCGATGCTCTCGCGATTTCGTCTCTACTTAATCTCCATGTTGGAATGTATGCTCCATAAGATGATATCCCTACCATTAACCATCACCATTTAACGCTTTAGAGTTTCAAAAATATGTAAACCAATATATAACGTTTCGTTTAGTCCCCAATTGAGCAATTTTCATTCTCTCTTTTTGTTGCTCTTGTAATATTCACATTTCTCCGCTATTTCTTCCAAACAGAAGAAGGCACGAATGTTAAAACATGTTCCATTTCCGCAACACACATCGTTAAACGAGAAGGCAGATGTTGGTAACTCTCCTTTCTTCTCGCAAAAATCGAAACTCGTTCTGCCTCTATCTTCCTCCGTAGCCATAGAGTAATGTTTACATTTTATGCAACTCTTCATTTCTTAGGTCTCCCTGTTCACCGATTAGTTTCCACTCTCTACAGCTCAACAACCAATGTTTTCTAAGTAAGGTTTAAACATATTCTATTACCGCTCTACAGCGTCTTGTATTGCCGTCACAAAATCGTCTAGCGTGCTCTTACCCCAAGGTTTTCTTCCTCGTAACGCTGTGAAAGGAGTGTTCTTCTTCTTACAAACTCGTCTACAAGAGGCTACTATCTTTCCCTTCCAGGTTTCTGCGTCTTGAAGCAGAATTATCTTTTCATAACTGGTCGTTTCAATATAGTGTGCAACCTCCTTCGCTACGTAGGTTATTGTTTCAGCGTCAAGGGGAGTTGCGATTTCATGCTGGGAGAGGGGATAAACCTCGTCGAGTTCCATGGGTATTATTCCAAAGGGCGCCGCATACGTACACACATGAACTTTATCTGCTTCCTCACCTATTCTTTGTTGCATTTCCTTCAAGACTTTTTGATGCTCCTTCGACTTGTGAAACGGTTTCGTTCGAGTTTGCGGCAGCAGAACGAGAACCTTCGCCTTTCTTGGTGGAGAATACCTTTCAAAAATCCTTATTCTATGGCGAACAACCTCTGGACGAGCTAGCCCTAGGGAACTGAAGAAGAAGAGACCGCTCTTTTTCGTCACGGGGCTTTGTTTTTCCAAATACTCACTATACCTATCCAGTTTTTTCAAAGCCTGAAGAAGCGTCGGGTGCCCATGAGCCCTCAACTCTAGGTGTTCCCAGAGACGTCCCTCCATTGTCGCCTGTTTTATCCGCCTCAATTCAGAGAAGCTGACATGAAGGTTGTGTTTAGCAAGCATCTCCTGCCTCTCAACTTTCGGCGTCGCCATCACACCATCTGGATCGTTTTTTATGCACACTGGACATGAGCATGGAAGATACTTCAGTTCACTGAGCTTAGTGGTTCCGTACTCCGTCATGTAGCGGTCTTCGCGAGCGTAAATCGCGTAGGCGGCGGAATCAAAAAAGTCGCACCCTAAGGCCACTGCCAAAGCAAACATGAAGGGGTGACCTGCTCCGAAAAGGTGAAGAGGGCG
>JAOUPL010000113.1 GCA_029879825.1 Candidatus Bathyarchaeota archaeon | reverse complement strand
CCGAAAGCCCACATGCAGAAAGAAGTGACTCTGGAAAAAGCGATGTCATCTAGAGTGATTGCTTGGCCCCTGAAATTGTTTGACTGCTCCTTAGTAACCGATGGAGCCAGTTGCCTAATACTGACCCGCCCAGATCTTGCCAAAAAATTCACAGACACACCCGTCCACATCATAGGTTCAGGACAAGCGAGTGACGCCATAGGTCTCTACGAAAGAGAAGAACTCACAACCCTGAAAGCAGGCAAACTTGCTGGGCAAGAAGCCTACAAAATGGCTGGTGTAGAGCCCAAAGATCTAGACATCGCTGAGGTTCACGACTGCTTCACCATTGCCGAAATAATAGCCTATGAAGACCTTAGCCTTTGTAATCCTGGAAAAGGTGGAAGCCTAGTGGAAGAAGGCGCGACCACGCTTGACGGGGAAATTCCGGTCAACACGAGCGGAGGATTAAAGTCGAAAGGGCATCCTGTTGGGGCAACTGGAACCGCTCAGGCCTACGAAATGTACTTGCAACTAACGGAGCAAGCTGAGAGGAGACAGGTGAGCAGAGCTGAAATAGGCTTGACTCACAATGTTGGGGGGTCTGGAGCCACCGCCGTCGTGCACATTTACAGGAGGGGATGAAGCTTGTCAGAGACTCTTTCCTTCACCATAGAAAGTTTCTACAAGTTTGTAAGCGAAGGAAAGCTTATGGCGGCTAAATGCCGCAAATGCGGAACCTTGCTTCTGCCGCCGAGACCCGTTTGCACCAAATGCCTTTCCACGGATTTTAGATGGGTTGAACTCAAAGGGAAGGGAAAACTGCTCAGCTACACGGTGATTCACGTTTCACCCATGCAATTTGAATCTATGGCGCCTTATACTGTAGGCATCGTGGAACTGGAAGCTGGTCCTCATCTACCAGGCATGATCCGTGATGTGGAGCCTGAAAAAATCAGGGTTGGCATGGACTTAGTAGTTGACTTTGACACATCCGTTCCAACCCAGTGGCCTTTGTGGCCCAGATATTTCTTTAGACTTCCTTGAAGCCCTCATGGTTCATACGCGAGAACAAAGACTTTAACTTTAAGTTCTGGATGTTCTGTTCAATGAAAATCTTGTTTACCGGGACTCTGGCTTCTACTTAGTATAGCAATGCTGGGAATGTTTGCTTCTTCAATTATTTGAAAAGCATTATTTATTTCCATAGCGTTTTTGAGTGCTGTTAAACCTCTTTCTGTAATGGCGTAGACAACTCTCGTTTTGTTTCTTCTTTTGTGCAATGTATGTTCTTCAACGAGGTTATGTTGGATCAATAAGTCCAAGCATTGCTTAAGAACACCGCAGTTTACGCCAGCCTTATACATAACATGAGTTAGCTTTAACCGTCCATGACAAGCCAAGGCCTTGAGAACGGCAACGTGTATTTCCAGCTTTGACCTTCGCATACTCGTGAAACCCATTTTACGCATATTGTGATTTAGTCATATATTATTTCAGAATCTTAAATCAGAACTCGATTTAGAATTTCTCCATACTTATTTTTCATAAACTATTTTTCCACATCTAGGACAACGAACATGAAGTAAAGAGCATTCGGAGTCTAGCCAGAAACAATAGCATCTTATTTGGAGTAGAATGTAAGCCATTCAGAACTGTGTTAGCGACGCAAGAATGCGCGCGCACAGGATTCTTGTTGCGCACCCATTAGATCTGTAGCTGCTCGTTGTCATGGGAGTAAATGTAAGCTGCATTCTTTATGCTTCTAAGCTTGTCTATGGACTTTAGCGCTTGGTCAGCACGGTAGAGGACCCCAGGGATGTTTCTTTTTTCCAAGTTTTCTCTAAGAGGCGCGGCGTCACCGCAATACACGAGGTTCTTTCTCTCTCCTTTGATCAGAACCGACTGATGTCCAATGGAGTGCCCGGGCGTAGGAATCAAAACTATTTTGTCGGTTAGTCGGTATTTTCCGCGTACGGGTACGTAATCAAGATTTGCATCAAAAAATTTTTTGAGGTACGCTGCTTTTTGAAATCTATCTGGGGCGTAGGCGTAGCGTAGCTCTTCAGCTTGCACATAGAACTTTGCGTTTGGAAATGATGCGTTGTTGCCGCAGTGGTCGAAGTGCAGGTGCGTGTTAATCACCAAAGTAATGTCTTCCGGCTTTGTTCCGTGTTTCTGAAGTTGCGCCTTGAGTGCCTGATCTGGTTTTCTCTTTATTGTGTGGAATTTTCTGTACGTCTCTGGAAGCTCACCAATTCCGGTTTCTACGAGAATCTTCTCCTTGTCAGCTATGATTAACAGAGGCTTTAGGGCTGCCTCGTAGATTTGTCCTTGGTACTTCGTGTATACGAGGAGGCTTTTGTCTAGGGTGAAGTATCCGTCGCTTAGGAGGTGTAATTCCATTTTTAATTACCTTGTTATATTTTCACCTTCGCCTGTTAAGTGTTGTACTAGACCGGGGATATCTGTGGATGAGGAGGCTAGGTAGTCTGCGCCAGCGCGGGTTAATTCTTCTATAGAGGAGAAACCGGTTGTTACACCTACAGCGAGGACTTTAAGCTGGCGAGCACATTCCATATCTCTAACGCTGTCTCCAATCACTATAGCTTCCTCAGGCTTGACCTTCAAGGCTTTCAAGGCAGTCTCTAGGTGGGCTGGATCTGGCTTGACCGCCAAAACAGACTCGCGGGTGATTATAGCGTCGAAGAACTGCGTCAGACGGAAGCGTCTAAGAATGTGGTTTGTTGATTTTTCGCCGTTTGCAGTGAAAAGGGCAATTTTTAGTTTCATTTCCCTCAGAGTCTTGAGGGTTTCTAAGATGCCTAGGATCAGATTGGTCTCACGAGCCGCTTTCGCCTCGTAGCGTTCCACTACTGCAATCACTTTTTCCTTGAGTTTCACGAATTCCTGTTCTTCCTTACCATTTTCTTTCATGCGTTTCTCTACCTTTTTCAACGTGACGAACACGCTTTCATTTACCGAGAGGAGAGAGCTAGGGAGGTCTTGTTGGGTGAGGAGATGCATAACTTCAGTTCTAGCAGCTTTGAAATCTATGTTGAAATCTACAATGGTTCCGTCAAGGTCGAAGATTGCCGCCTTGATCGTCAATGTTGACCATCCCAACTTTGATTCTAAATTAGAGGCTACCGGCTTCATAAAATGATTTGCGGTTTCAGAATCTTTTTAGAGTCGAGGGATTTGATGAAAAATTAATTGAGGATGTAAACTATAAGATTAAAGAAGGGACTCGCATGAGTCTGGAGGAATATGTAAACAATCCACTCTGGCACCTTCTTGTAGAGACCGTTCACGCCATGATTATGTATCCTCATCACAAGGCCTACGCAAGAGACGTCGTTCTCCACGAACAACCCGACGCGACTGCACAGGAATTGGCGATAAAACTAGGCATACCTCTTGGTGAAGCCCTCGTCATTCTCTGCGAACTTCGAAAAACAAAACCAGAAGGCAAAAGCGCCAGCCAGACTTGATGTTGATGAAACAACCGCAAAAGCAGTAGCTGGCAGGCGTTTTGCGAGAAGATTTCCTTATTCTTAATACGTATTCTCTTTTCGCAAAGTCTTTCTACGAGCGATAGACAACTAAAACTTTGCAAAAGTGATTAGTTTGCGTCTAAGCGTAATCGTAGTAGCTAGCCTTCTGGTTTTCATAGGTTTCGCTTTATTTTTTTATGGAACGTCTATGACGAATCCAAGAAGCTTTCTTTCTGGCTCATACATTGTTGTGATAGGTATTTTTCTTGCCATAGCCGGTTTTCTAATGTTAGTGTCTCATGTATTTCGTGGACGCTCAATGTTCTATTAAAACGTGAAATTTGAACCCTAAATCAGATGAACTGATGAGGCTTTGAAAGTAAGGAAGACTGTAGAGCCGACGTTTAGCCGCATTTCAACGAAGGATCGTTTTGTAATTTGAACGACAAACTCCTTTCCAGCATCAACCCTCAACTTTAC
>JAOUPL010000112.1 GCA_029879825.1 Candidatus Bathyarchaeota archaeon | reverse complement strand
TCAAAGGAGTTCAAGGTCGAAGAACCTCAATGACGACATAATGCGCACGCTAACCTTCACTTCATGGTTAAACAAATAACTAGCGCGCGCATATTCACAGTCATACGGCTTTGGCTACGATGTTCATATGCGTTAACGGGCTCATTGGTTGAAGTGTTGACAGGTTTCCATAAGAAGCAACTGTTTCCCATCCAGCCTTTAGCAGAAGGGAAGAGAGTTCACTGAGACGCGCGCGCCAAGGGAAAGCACAAATATTAGCGGCGGAGATTATATCCTTAGTTGAAGCAATTAAGGGTAAACAAGTTTTGGAGGAATGTAATCTTGTCTACACAAGCAGGTGGGGTACCTGTTTTAATTCTAAGGGAAGGATCTTCTAGATCGAGAGGGCATGATGCTCAACACGCTAACATTATGGCGGCTCAGATAGTGGCCGAAGCGGTCAAGAGCGCCCTCGGACCTAAGGGAATGGATAAGATGCTTGTGGACAGCTTAGGCGATGTCACCATCACCAGCGACGGACGAACCATCCTGGACGAGATGGACATTCAGCATCCTGCCGCCAAGATGATGGTGGAAGTTGCTAAGACCCAGGATGAAGAGGTTGGAGACGGAACCACAACAGCGGTCATCGTGGCTGGAGAGCTCCTAGGAAAGGCTGAAGAATTGGTAGACAAAAAAGTCCATCCAACCGTCATAATTGATGGCTATCGCAAGGCAGCGGATAAAGCTCTGGAAACACTGGAGAAGATAGCGATTACAGTGAAGCCGACAGACAAAGAATCCCTAAAGAAAGTTGCAATGACCTCTATGGCTAGCAAGCTGGTAGCCCAAAATCGAGAACAACTTGCAGAACTAACTGTCGACGCAATCCTCTATGTAGCCGAAAAGGTTGGAGAAGAGTACAGAGTTGACTTAGACGACATCATGGTGGAGAAGAAACCCGGAGAATCCATTACAGATACCAAGCTCATCAAAGGAATAGTTCTAGACAAAGAAGTCGTGCATCCAGGCATGCCTAAACGTGTAGAGAAGGCTAGAATTGCTTTGCTGGACACGGCGCTTGAGATTAAAAAAACCGAGTTCGACGCCAAAATCAACATTGAAACACCAGAACAGATGGAAACATTCCTAAAAGAAGAAGAAAACATGCTCCGAGACCTGGTTGACAAGATAGCCAAGACAGGCGCTAATTTGCTCATCTGCCAAAAAGGCATTGATGACATGGTTCAACACTTCTTAGCAAGGAAGGGAATCTCAGCGATAAGACGCGCTAAGAAATCCGATATGGAGAAACTAGCTAAAGCCACTGGAGGAAAGGTAGTCACCAGCCTAGAAGATATCACGAAGAAAGATATTGGCTACGCAGAGCTCGTAGAGGAAAGGAAGATTGGCGATGATAAGATGACCTTCATCGAAGGATGCAAAAATCCCCGTTCAGTAGCCATATTAATCCGGGGAGGAACCGAACGAATCGTAGATGAAGCTGAACGTTCAATTCACGACGCCCTGTGCGTGGTTCGAGATGTAGTGCAGGAGCCAAAGATCGTGGCCGGAGGAGGAGCACCTGAGCTGGAAGTCGCCAGGGTTCTTAGAGAATACGCGGACACGCTGCTCGGTAGGGAAGCGCTTGCGGTACAGCAATACGCAGAAGCCTTGGAAGCAGTTCCAACAACCCTGAGTGATAACGCTGGACTTGACCCCATTGACATAATCTCTGAGCTTCGGGCTCGTCACGAGAAGGGTGAAGTCTGGGCTGGAGTCGACGTCCACGAAGGAAAAGTCAAAGATATGGAAAAACTGGAAGTTTACGAACCCTTAGCCGTCAAAAAACAGGTCATCAAATCGGCTACCGAAGCTGCCACCATGATACTGAAAATCGATGACATCATCGCTGCCGGAAAGACGAAAATGCCACCTATGCCTCCTGGTGGTCCAGGCGGGATGCCACCTGGCGGATACGGAGGAATGCCTCCAGAATATTAGGCGCGCGCTAGTAAGTTTACAGGATGAAAGGAGGTGAAAAGGGTTGAGATTGAAGTATCCTATCGAGTATGAATTGAACCCTACGGAGATGGATAAGGGAAAGCAATGGCTAACATTGACACTGAAAAACACAGGAAGTAAAACTCTTAAAAGACTTGACGTGGAATTGCACTCTCTAGATACTTTTTATCTTTTCCCTTTTATCTTTCCTTCTGGAATAGGACACTACATCGGAGAGCTTAAGCCAAATGAAGAGAGAGAAGTGGATTTCCAAGTTAACGCAAACGGATCAGCTGATGTATATGCCACTATCCGTGCACGTAAGGATGGAGACTACTTCGGGTGGGAATCCGGTTGGACGCATATCTCTGTAAGCGAGCAAAAAGCAGAAATCGGACGCCTAGTAGTGCTTTCACACCCGTATACGACAATTGGAAAGACCCTCTTGGCTGAGGCAACCATTAAGGGCTTAGGAAAAGGTACGGGACTGAAACTGGAATTCTGGGTGGAAACACCCTCAGGAAATTTTGAAAAGCAGGCCACAATAGATATAAAGGAACTTTCCGTTGGAGAGGAAGCCCGTTACTCCGCTGAGTTCACACCCAAGGAAACGGGGTACTACATCATATACGCGTATTTATACGATGGATATAAGAGAATAAGCCACAACACAGATTCCATCTATGCGCAGGAAGAATAGCAATCACCAAGCCGACTTGGAAATTTCCAACTCCCTTTGTTTGTTTAACAAAAACTTGATTACTCCACAAAGCAAAATAAAACAGAACATGTGTCAAAGAGTCAGAAATGAGTGGAACACATGAACACTGATGTGGTAAGCATAATTGCACCGAGCACACTGGCAGGCTTGGGCACCTCTTTCTCTTTAATTTCGTGTATTGTGTCTGGCAGTATGGATAGGCTTCTTCTAAGATGTTCGGAGATTCTCTGAGTCAAAGTATCCAAAAGTAAGCCGCCAAACTTAGGATTTGCTCCATCTTGCTGAGAAACACTTTATATTGGATGTTGCCTTTTTTTGTCATTATAGTGGTAATATGAGTAAAAAGAAAACGAGGAAGAAAGAGACAGAAGGTACAAACATTTATGGTGGCGAAGAGGAGGAAGAGACGGAATCCGGAGATATTTATGACAAGAAGCAGAGGGAAGAAATGCTGGAGGAAGGTGAGATCACCGAGGCTGAAGACGCGTTCATGCAAGGAAGAAAGATGAAGCCGGAAAAGAGAAAACGTCGCACACATAAAGACACAGTTTCAGTTGAACTCGCTGCAGATGAATACAAATAAGACTAAATCGACGGAAGTTGTATTCAGGACGTGCTTGTAGCGCGCGCAGGAATTATTAAAACTACGGCTGGTCTTCAAGCGAGAAATATATGCATGCAATCATGAAAAGTGAAGCCTATGAGTGAGAACCGAACAATGTCTGTCATGCTGTTTGTTCTAGGCCTGTTCTTAATCGCTGTTGGAATAATCTTATCTACAGTTACGCAAACAGTAACAAAATACCGAAACGTTTACGGTTTTCAAGTTCCCTATCAAGAAACGATTCAACCTTATGTGGGTGTCGGCGGTTTCATGGTTTTGGTTGGCATAATCGTTCTAGTCGTTGCGTTCATAAGGACTAGAAGCAAGAAGACCTTTTCAATGAGAGAGAGATGGAGATACCCAAAAACTGAACAAGTCTAAAAGATGAGACTGAAACATGCGGAAAACTTGTAGCAGAACCAAAAACTCGTAAAGATAAAGAAAAGTAGATGAGCTTTGTCTAAAGTGTGTGTGCGTTAAAATTTAATCCAACCAACCAGTTCACGCGCGCATCACCTTTTTGAGGCAATGTGTGGTGAAGGGAAAGTTATAACAGAACCCAAAACATGACTGTATTGTGAGGTTTACAAGAATGGTATACTCCTCAGGAAAGGTTAATCTTAAGCCCATCGACCCAGATAAATTGAAGATAGAGAAAAGTGCTTTGTTACCTGGGGCGTATGCATTTGACCTCGAGTTAGACTCGACTCCAGACC
>JAOUPL010000111.1 GCA_029879825.1 Candidatus Bathyarchaeota archaeon | reverse complement strand
TGTCCACTATACGTCATAGACTCCCCCGCCATCACCGACAAAATAGAAGATCATCATGTGAAATATGTTGATAAGCAGTTAAGAGACCTCGTGTCGGAGCTTGAAAAGATCACTGGAACAAGTCTAGACGAAGAGAAACTGAAAGAAGCTGTAAAACTCTCTGATAAGGCTGCAGAATTGTGGCGCAAGGTCATCGAACAAAGAAGGGCTAAGCCTTGCCCCATGGGGGTTACAGACTCCTCTGCTGCGATGTTTCCCTTGGTAGCCTCAGCAGGAACCCGAGAGGCTGTGGAATATTATGAAAGGCTTCTAGACGAGGTGTCTGCGCGGGTTAAAGAGGGTGTGGGGGTCCTTGAAAACGAGAAGTTCAGGCTTTTGCTTAGCGGAATACCTTTCTGGCATCATCTGCGAATGTTTAACTATTTGGAAGAAAAGCATGGAGCGGTTTTTGTTCACGAACTTTACACAGCAACATGGGGTATGGCGAGCCTGAACCCTGCGAACCCGTTTGAAAGCATAGCATACAAATCGCTTCTTAATCCAACAAACATGCCCATACACTGGTCAAAAAACTGGATTAGCGGACTCGTGAAAGATTTTGACATAGACGGAATCGTTTTGCTTTCAAGTAGATCATGTAAGGCAACTTCGATAGGTAACTTGACGATTCAGAAGGTTTTGAGAGAGGAATACGGGATTCCAAGCGTCGTATTAGAAGCAGATCACACAGATGACAGAGTCTACTCAGAAGCTGAAGTCACGGCGAAGCTTGACGCCTTCATGGAAGTGTTAGGAGCAAAATAGAAAGGACTAGACACAAGTTTTGCTCACGGTATCATAACTGCTACGAAAAGCTCGGCTGATCTGCCTGAGTCTGTGCAACAAATGCCCGGTATCTTCTTTACCTGAACCTTAGAAAAGTGTTTCTCAGCCGCTTCCTTGATTAGTTCCGGCTTGAATCCAAGGTGCAAGTCGCCCATTTCTTCTCTAAACTCTTTAAAGGAATGTTTACAAAGATCTACGACCAAAGCCTTTCCATCTACCTCCACAGCTTTTCTGAAACTCTCAAAAACTCTTTCTATCTTCAAGCAATGATGCAACATTAAGGTTGAGAAGATGGCATCAAATTTGTCCGGAATATTCAGGTATCTACTCGCTTGCTCCACACTTCCCCGAATGTTCTCTGCCACTCCTAGAAAGGGCGTAACTTCTGGAGTCTTTCTCGCCAACACCTGTAACATGGCAGGCGTCAGGTCCATAGCGTAGAAAGCCGCCTCTGGCAGATGCCGACGCAGTTTGTCAAAAACCTTCGTGGTGAAGAAGCCGGAGCCTGCGCCCACATCTAGAACCTTAGCGTTTTTTCTCAGTTTTGGTGGAGAAAGCAAACCCTGAACAATGGAGTCGATGATACGTTTGATTCCGTCTTCACCGAAGTAGCTTAACACAATTTTATCTCGGCGCTTCGCCTCTTTTTCAGTGAAATGTTTTATCTCTTTTATGAGCGTCTCAATTTTCGAAGCTCCGAGCTCCTTAACTAGCTTTTGAATCTCTACGCTTTTGAGGTAATCTTCAAAAGCCGACATTTTTGAAAACCTCGGATGTCCATCTAACCTAAAAACTCTTTACTTATAACATTTTGTTGTCAGCAACACACGCGCACCAGTCTATTCCTTCGGCAAACTAATATCTGGAAAATACGGGGGGAAGCGGGAGGGCATGTTCAGTGTTAAATCAAAGCCCAAATTGCGAATCCAACGAGAGCCAATATTACGGCTATTACTGCGAAGATTACTACTGCCAATATAGAGATTTCGAGTGCTGTTAACCATCCGGTGTCAAAGAAGTGTTTCAAAAACGCAAGCCAGATTAGCAGTTGGATGATGGCAGCGATTATGCCTGTAAAGAAAAATCCAAAGATTCCGCCGATGATGGTGCCCAAGACGACTATCCAGATGGGATGATGAATTTCGCTTTTTCTCTTCCATGCAATAAGGACACGTGCGCGCGTTCAAGGGGTTAAGGTCATGCGCACGCTTTACATTTATAAGTAATAACACTGTTATAATACTATGTGGATATGAGTTGCGACCACCATGCGAACTTGTTGTTCGATCCGTGCTGCCAGCATTCCGGTCTCTGGTAGCCAAGAGACTCATCGAGCAATATCATTTTTCTCAGATAGCCGCGGCTGAAAAGCTTGGAACAACTCAGGCTTCCATAAGTAATTATCTCTACTCGAAACGAGGAGACAAGAGGGTGAAACAGCTTGAAGCCTCCCCTTCTGTTCGAGCCATAGTAGATGAAATTGCTGAAGGCATTGCAACTAAGAAGTTTTCACCCTTCGACGCCATGCTACAGTTTTGCACGTTATGCAAAGTCCTTAGAACCGGAAATCTGATATGTGATTGGCACAAGGATTTTCTCTCGGTTCCAGAAGCTTGCGATGTATGTCCACCAACCATTAAGGAATAGCATGGACCACACAAAACACACCAAAGAACCCCTGTATTCTTCAGCAACGGCATTCTCTTCTAACAAGGCATAAAAGCGTAGGCTCTAGAAGGTATCACGTCGAACATGGTGTCAAAGGTGCCAAAAAAGCCTCGGAGACATTTTCTAAAAGAAAAAGAGGCGAGAAGATTTCTCATCGATTTTAATCAAAGGCTCAAAACAGATGTTGAACAATTACTAGGGTCTAAACCACGCATTGAGGTGAACGAAATCGAAGATGTTGAAATCTTCATCCTTAACGGAAAGCCCTTGTTGGCGAGGTCAGGCGGCGAGCTTTTTCCCACTCTAGCCTTCGAAGAGCTTTTTCCTTTTATTTCTAGAATCGTGGTTGACATGGGCGCTGTTCCGTACGTTTGCAAGGGAGCCGATGTGATGGCTCCGGGCGTTGTTAGCGTTAGGGGAGAATTTGAAGAAAAAGATCTTCTTCTAGTTGTGGATGAACGCCATGGTAAACCTTTGGCTATAGGCGTTGCTCTCTTCAATTCGCACGCTGTGAAAAATATGAAACATGGCAAAATCGTGAAAAATATACACTACGTGGGCGATAAGCTGTGGAACTACTTGAGGGAGTTTCAATGAAATGCTGTTTAGAGTATTATCACCTTTTTGAGATGCGCGCGCGCGCAAATTAGAAAAATGACAAAGAAGATCATTCAAACTCTCCAAAGAACTTATTTTGCTTCTACATAAAAGCAGATACAGTCTACTTGCCTGAGTTGGGTAATCACGTTTTCTAATTCTTTTTTGTCAAGATGACATCTCGAGGGTTGAATGAACTCAACTCGGTAATTTTGTGAAAGATACTTGAACACTCGTTTCCATTCTTCTATTGTAAGGTATCCGCCTCTTCCTCTTACCTTGTCTTCATCCTCTTCGTCGGGATAAAAAGCTTCATAAATTATCACTCTTTTTCCCAATTCAATTAACCTCTTAAAGATATCTCGTTCCTGAAATTCGTATATGCAACATTTCTCATCTTTTTGATGTTTGTGTTCTTTGTCGCGGTCTTTTGCGATACACTCTCCACCTCTGAGATGATGCAGAGTCTTGCTCACTAGAACGAAGTCAATGGTTTGCTTTTCTTTAGACATGATCTTGCCAAGTTTTTCTTTGTCGAAGAAGCTACAATTATATAATTTGATCTTTGTCTTCGTAAAGAGTCTGGATTTTTGTTCAAGATCTGACGCAAAATCGGGGAGGTTTTCATCTACACCTATGATCTTGCCTGGCTCGAATTTGAGAGCAATGTAAAGAGGCTTAACACAATCTGTTCCTATATCTAGAATTGTTTTTCCATTAAGCTTTTTTCTCTCCTCAACTCCAAAAGCATCTTCAATCTCAGACAATTCTTCCAAGGAATTAATCCATGTTTTCCAATGATCTAATTTACTCTTAGAATCCTCTAATTCTTCCAGACATCTTACCAATCTTTCGGTCAAATCATCTTTCTTGCAAGGCATAAATCTCGCCGATAATTATCTATCCACATTGCTAAGTATTTAAAGCAAGTTTTGGTCAGTTCAATGAAATAGTCTTGGTTATCCTGCTCAAAAAGTGCTGTCACAAGGTTTGGGTTT
>JAOUPL010000110.1 GCA_029879825.1 Candidatus Bathyarchaeota archaeon | reverse complement strand
TCGGAAAGATCATTCCTGGAGACGGGGCGACTTTTCACAAAGTTAAATTCTCTCTACTTACATTCTTTCCAAAGATTCAAGAGGTTGTTGAAGGCGAGGTAGTTGAAATAGCGGATTTCGGAGCCTTCATCCGCATAGGACCCGTCGATGCTTTACTCCACGTATCTCAACTCATGGATGACTACATTTCCCATGACGAGAAGCAAGGAGTACTCATGGGCAAAGAAACAAAAAGAAAACTCACGACTGGAGACCACGTAAGAGTTCGCATAACCGCTGTTTCCCTCGGCCGCGGCGGAGGCTCTGGAAAAATCGGTGTAACCGCTAGACAACCCTTCCTTGGAAAAATCGAATGGATCAAGAAGGACATAGAAAAAATAGAGAAGACCGAAGCTGCAAAAACAAAAGAGACTGAAACAGCCGGGAGCTCAGAAACATGAGCGAAAAAGCATGTCGAGAATGCCACATCATTTCTTATGGGTCCGTTTGTCCAAGTTGCAAAGCCTCTAGCCTAAGCGACGACTTCACTGGTTTGGTGATAATAATCGATCCCGAAGGCTCAGCCATAGCCCGCGCAATGAAAGTGAAGGAAAAGGGACGCTACGCGCTCCGTGTAAGGTAGGGGAACAAAATACGCCTCCTCACACCCGCATTACGCGAGAAATTAAAGGCGCCCTTAGGCCTGTTGATTCAAGGATCATTCGACGAAACTATGAAAAAGCTAAAAGAGTTGATCGAAAAGGACAGGCCGTCAACGGTTATCTCTGTTGGTGACGCAGTTTCCGACAACATGATTAAGCACGGCATTTCTTTGCAAGTTTTAATAGTTGACAACAAGATTATGAGAGACCCAGTCCAACCCATCGTAGCAGATGCTGACCAAACTTTACACCTGAAAAATCCTCCTGGAACTTTAACTGAAGAGGCGTGGACAGTTACAAGAAAGGCTTTAAACGGAAAGGGACGAACAAAGGTGTTGGTTGATGGTGAAGAAGACCTACTTACCCTCGTAGCTGTGTTGTGTGCTCCTGAAAACTCCTTTGTGGTTTATGGACAGCCACACGAAGGAATCGTTGTGGTCGAGGTTACAGAAAAAACGAGAGAAAAGATGCACCGTATCGTGGATGCCATGGAAGAGTCTTCGAAAAGCTAAAGTAAGGGAGGCACGTCAAATCACAAGCCTACGGAAGTGTGCTAATGAAGGTTGAAATCATTTCCAAAGAATACAACCCTCTGCTGAAAAGAAAGGAGGTAACCTTCAAAATTGAACATACAGAAGCTGGAGGAACTCCACATCGTCTTGAGGCTAGAAAACAGCTTGCAACCCTTTTGAAAACAGACCTTGAACTAGTTTACGTTAGGAAGATGGAGACAAAAACAGGAACAATGACCGCCGTCGGCGAGGCTAACGCTTACGATTCCGTTGAACAAGCGAAAACCGTGGAACCGAAACACATAGTGGCTAGAAATGTGCCTCCGAAACAGTCAGAAGAGTCGCAAACGCCAGAAAAACCGAAAGAACCGGAAGAGACGAAGGAGGAATCCTAAGTGGCTGAAAAAGAAACTGAAAAGACTGAAGAGAAAAAGGCTAAAAAAAGAAGAAGAGGAGTTTTCTCCTATTACAAAGTTGATGAAAAGGGGCTTAAAAGGTTGCTTCCTGTCTGCGAGAGATGTGGGTCAGGCTACTTTATGGCTGATCATGGCAATCGTTACACCTGTGGACATTGCGGCTTCACGAGGTATAAGCAGGCTGAAACGAGCGAGTGACACATACTTAAATCTTGAAACTTCAATAGGATTAGGTAAATGAGGCATTGAGGATGGTTCAAGTAAGGGTTTTTGTAGAAAACATTTCTGCGGAGCGTTTTTGGGATATTGAGAAGCCTATTCCACCTGTTCAGGTAGCCACAAACCTTAACGTCGTGGGAATCAACGAGAAACGTGAAGACCTGCTAGAGGTTCCTTTTGTTTTCACTATAAACTATACTCCAGCTGTGGCTCAAATTAGCTTGAAGGGGAAGAGTCACGTGACAGGGTCAAAGGATGAACTCAAACAGGTTCGTAGCACATATACTGAAAAAAAGCCTCCGCCGCCAGCCATCGTTCAATCTATATCCAACGTCGTATTCCTAGAATCGGTGATTATCTGCCGAACCTTAAACATCCCTCCTCCCATCCCCCTCCCAAAAATTCCTCCAGTCAACAAAAAGAAGCCGTCTGAACCAACCTATCGAGCTTAAGTAAGAATCAGATGCGAAAAGCCTTTTGCTGAATGGCACATATTTAGACAGCGTTGTTAACTTTTAAATAGGGAGAGTTGTGGAGCAGCCGTCAAAAGACTCAACATTCGAAACTGTTCACTCGTTCGTTTGGTGGCTTCTCTCCCTACTATAAGATACAACACGCGGAGTAGAAAACGTCCCAGAAACTTTAAGAAAAGATCCACAATATCTGGATGATGGGGCGCGCGTGCAACTGCAGTTTACAGAAACTGTCTAGTTGCTGAAAGAGAAAGGAGTTTTTCTACGCACCCCGTAATCATCCAGTAAAGCGACTTGAAAGTCACGCCTAATATATAACTTTTGTTGCACAAGAATTTTGCGCGCGAAACGTATCATGCGCCGAGGCTTCATTGTAAACGAGCTCATCTATTTACGCGCCCTCTAGACGACATCACCAAAAACAAAAACCAGATTAAGCGAATGAATGCTATTAGAAAATACACGTTGATTCAACAAGATTGGAGAGTTACAGACGCTTAGCCTGTGTCTGTTTTCTATCTCAGAGGAACATACATTGACGATCTTGAAGCGCCGATGCCCGGCGATCCATGTTTGACAGGCTTGTTGGTGATGGCGTACTCGCCTAGGTAGTGTCCAACCATTTCTGGCGCTATTTCCACCGCCGTGAACTCCTTTCCGTTGTGGACCAGAATGGTGACGCCAACCATTTCCGGGAGAATAATCATGTCACGGGTGTGGGTTTTGACGACTGCTTTCCCTCCTTCCTTCAGAACTTTTTTAGCCCTTCTGATGTTTTCGAGGAGTATCCTTTGCTCAGGGGTGAGTCCCCTTTGTAGGCTTCGACGTTGCCGCGACGGAAGCAAGCGGATGAACTCATCCATCGACATACTTTGCAGTTCATCAATAGTGTGGCTACGATAGGTAAATTCTCTGGGCATCTTCTTCCTCGCCTACAACTTTTGGCTCACCGGAGTTTATTAAACATTTCTAACGTGGAAACATCGTTGCTTCAAATGGAAAAATGTAACCTCAACTCAATCGATGGAAAGATTAAGCGTTTGTGTGTTCGTGTCGCAAATAATGTTGAGGCTATATGAAGGCCCTCTCCTCCCATTCAGAGACTAAGGGTTTAAAACGGATTACCTTTTTCTTTTTTTGTGACCGGCACTTCTTGCAGCGATCAACCCAACCTTTTTGCCCGGAGGAGCACGACGCGACACCGTTGTAACTTTACGACCCCCCCTCTTGCTGCTTCCGTATGGATGAGCCGCAGCCACCATGGCGATGCCTCGCGTGCGAGGATACATATGTCCCTTTGCTTTCATCAAGTGAAACTTAGCGCCCGCTTTAAGGAAAGGTTTTTCAACGCGGCCCGCCCCAGAAATAAGTCCGACCGTTGCTCGACAAAGGTCATTAATGTACCGAGTCTTTCCAGAAGGAAGCTTCAAAATGGTTCCATCGGGTGTGTGCGCTACCACGGTTGCGTAGGACCCGGAAGAACGCACAAGTTTACCTCCATCGCCATGTGAAAGCTCAATGTTGCAGACCATGGTGCCCTCGGGAATCTTGCCCAAAGGAAGAACGTTGCCTATCTCCACCGAGGCTTTGCCTCCAATCTGAGTTGGCTGACCTTCATAGACCCCCTCTGGAACCACCGAATAGTAGGTTTCGCCAGTCTCAAGTTTTATGGAGGCAAGCGGGGAGCCCCTTCCGGGGTCGTGGAGAATCTCCATTATTTGGCCTTGAATAACTCCCTCCCGTTCTTCTTTGGACGTTGGAGGGTACTGAACGGGCGCCACTCTCTTGTGGGTGGATGCTCTAAAGGTTGAAGACCCTCTACCGCGTCTTTGGACACGAATTCGTTTACCCACGA
>JAOUPL010000109.1 GCA_029879825.1 Candidatus Bathyarchaeota archaeon | reverse complement strand
TGGTGCTCTCCAAATAGTTGAGGAAGCACACAAGTTCCCAGTGTTGCTATATTAAGCAAAAGTTGAACCATAGAAGACTTTCTGTCTGTTCGAAACGTTATAGGTATTTAGAAAAAAAAGGTAGGGGTTAATGATTTCTGGATCAGATTTTTCTCTTTGCTAAGACAGCTCTGAAAGATTTTCCACAATGGTCGAAGAGTCCGATAGTAAGCTCTGTTCTCTTACCACTCTTATCTTTTTTACCAGCCATCTTCCAACTCTTTCTGGGAGTAGCCACTTCCGTTCCACATTTCGGACATTTAGCCATAAAATTACCCATTTACAAGGTTACAGATGGATAGTCATAAAACATTTTCCATATCAAATGAACGGATCATCTGTTAGCCCAAAATCTCCAAAGTAACCATGCTTAAATTCTATGCATGCAAAAGATTCGTATCGCTCATTTCTTAGAATTGATTTTCACCATGAAAACAACGTTTTTGTGGCTGTGGCGCTTTTCATATTGTATCGCTACACTTTTTCCGTCTTCACTTACCCACACCACTTTACCAAGTGTCCCTCTTCTGGATGAAACTCGTTATCTGCTGGAATCTTCATCCTATCTCCAATCTTAATTTCTGTTATCAGCATTTCCTCCTGAACATGTGAGGATTGGTTTCAAAACAAAAATCACATTTGCTTAAGGCACGTAATTTTCTCTTAATAAGACACTACAACTATTAAACGTTGCTTAGAGACCACCATTAACCGCTATACCCTTCTTTTTTTCTTAAACAACTAATCGCGCGCGCAGAGCTGTAAAATTATTTATGCCGCCAGTGTAGTAAAATTTGGCTGGATGTAAAATGAAGTTCTTAATTCTTCAAAAAAGTAAGCATGTTCCAGTCGAGATTTGGGCCAAGCTCTTTCCAGCGCATTTCAAATATCTCGATAACTTGGAAAAAGAAGGCAAAATAGAGATTTCCTATCATCTCATAGGTCAACAAGGCACCCTCTTGATAGTCAAAGTGGATTCAGAAGAAGAACTGACGAGGATAATAGGTGACGACCCCTTATTCTTCTACAGCGAAAGAGAAATTTACCCTTTGACAACAAGAGAAGATCACAAAAAATACCTTAAACAAATCATAGGCGAACGATAGCTTCTTCTATTTTCTAGGTAAACTAAACTTCTGAGCGCGCGCACGTCAAGTTTCCTCAACCATCATCTTCCCAAGCTCACGAGAGAACCTACCTTCCCGAAACAGGTATCGGCTCACGGTTATCGGACTGCGCGCGCGCATCTTATATGCCCCCTTTTGGCGGAGGAAATATGGTGAAGAAAAATTAAAGAGGATAAAGTATAACCTCCGTATTAACCCCGGCATGTCAAAGCTGAGTATGTATTTATGTCTGAACCCAAGGAAATTAACTACTGGAAATTGCAGAAAGAGGAGTTTCTTAGAGAGCTTAATACATCAGAAAAGGGACTAGATGACACAGAAGCGGCGCGTAGACTTGAAGAATATGGGCTGAACGAGATTCCTTCTGCTGGACGCAGAACATCATTCAGCATGTTCGTGTCTCAGTTCAAGAATCCTCTGGTTTATGTGCTCATTTTTGCTTCAGCACTAGCCGGTTTCTTGGGAGAAATCACTGAAGCAGTCATAATAATTGTCATCATGCTTGCCAATGCTTTGTTAGGCTTCATTCAAGAGCGTAAATCAGAGAGAGCCGTAGATGAGCTTAGAAAGTATCTTTCATACACCGCCATGGCTGTCAGAAAAGGAAGGAAAATTGCGATTGACACTAGCAAACTTGTGCCGGGAGATTTTGTCCACTTGGCGATAGGCGATGTTGTTCCGGCAGACATCAGGCTTTTGGACGCTGACGAATTCCAGACGGATGAATCAGTTCTTACGGGGGAGTCAACGCCGGTGGACAAGGACACCACACCGGTGGAGCTCGACAATCCACTCCCCCATCAACTGTCCAATATAGCCCTCATGGGCTCGACAGTGACGAATGGTTCTGGAGTAGGAGTGGTTGCTGCCACTGGAAGAAAAACTTACTTCGGTCACGTAGCTTCCAAACTCTCTTTGTTGCCTCCAATGACTGATTTTCAGAAGAACATTGCAGGTTTTGGGAATTTCCTCGTGAAAGTGATCTTGCTGTTGACAGTCTTCGTATTCTTAGTTAACTCGGTTCTGGGTCACGGGGTCTTCGAATCCCTCATATTCTCCTTAGCCTTGGCAGTAGGTATAATTCCTGAAGCCTTGCCTGTTGTAATTACTGTCGGATTATCTGATGGTGCAATCAGGTTAGTTAAGAAGAATGTTGTAGTCAAAAGACTTGAAGCAATAGAAAACATGGGAAACATCGATGTACTTTGCACTGATAAGACTGGAACCTTGACCCAAAACAAGATAAAAGTTGAGGACATCGTCGATCCTAACGGTACTTCAGATCTGAGACTGATCAAGTTTGCACTTCTCTGTAATACAGCGGTGGTTGAGGGAGACAGAATACTTGGCAATCCCATTGATGTCGCTATATGGGGTTACGCCCGAGAGAAGAAATTTGATGAAGCGGGCCTCAATGCGTTTACACGGGTCCATGAAATTCCATTCGGTTTCAACAGAAGGCGAATGAGCGTCGTAGTCGAGATTAGTGATCGCAGGCTTTTGATTACAAAGGGAGCCCCTGAGTCAATCCTTGGTGTGTCCACTGCGGTTGGTAATGAAATCGAGAATCAGCCTATTTCGCAGGCAACCATGGACTTAAACGCTCTGATTGAAAAGTATAGGCAAGCTGGAAATAGGCTGATAGCATTAGCGTGTAAAACGATCGAAAAAAAATTGGATTACTCAGTAGCCGATGAAGGGGGCTTAACCTTTGTTGGGCTGCTTTTCCTCTCCGATCCGCCTAAGGAAGATTCTGCTCCAGCCATCTCCCAATTGAAGTCTTTGGGAATAAAGCTGAAGATTCTTAGCGGTGATGATCCTGTTGTGACGGCGGATGTTTGTCGTAGGCTAGGCATAGATTTTGAGGGAAGAGTGCTCACAGGAGTAGACATCGAAAACATGCAAGAGGGCGAGCTACGCCAAGCCGTGGAAGGCAATGATGTTTTTGGGCGTGTTACCCCCGAGCAAAAATATGCCATAGTCGATGCCTTAAGGAAAAACGGTCACGTAACGGGATTTCTGGGTGATGGAGTCAACGATGCCCCCGCTCTGAAATTGGCAGATGTGGGAATCTCTGTTGACTCAGGAGTTCAAGTTGCTAAGGAAGCTGCCTCCATAATCTTACTGGAAAAGAGTTTAGGTGTTATTGCTGACGGCGTAGCTGAGGGAAGAAAGGCCTTTGGCAACATGACTAAGTATATCATGAATACCATAAGTGCGAATTTGGGAAACATGTTTACGTTGGCAGTAGGGTCTTTGTTTCTTCCGTTTATACCGCTTTTGCCTTCTCAAATACTCTTAACGAACCTGCTTTCTGACGCGCCGCTTCTTACGATATCAACTGACAGACTTGACGAAGAAGGCTTGAGGGCTCCTAAAAGGTGGAATATTGGATTAATAGCCAAGTTTGCTTTATTCTTCGGTTTGATCAGCTCGATCTTCGACTTTGTTACAATTTCCTCTCTGGTTTATCTACTTCATGCTGGCCCTGAGCTCTTTCGAACGGGCTGGTTAATCGAGTCTGTCATGTCAGAGATACTGGTCACATTTTCGATCAGAACAAGAAGGAAGTTTTTCAAGTCAAGACCCAGTAATCTTCTGATTGTAGCTTCAGTCATAATGGCTTCAACGACTCTCTTCATTGTCTATTCTCCTATTGGGTTGTTTTTTGAGTTTGTCAAGCCGCCTTTATGGTTCTTAGGGCTAATATTTGGAGTACTTATTTGCTACTTCCTTTTTGTTGAGGGCTTGAAGCATTTATTCTTCAGTCGTTATGAAGTTTAGATCCTTAGCGCATGCGCGCATTTCACATCATTGAGCTGCCAAATGATCGAGCGCACATAATACATATTTACTTTTATTTACTTACGACCTTGCCCACCCCTATAAGGAAAAATGGAAAAGCCTAACTTTGCAGGTTTTATTTAAACTAAATTCAACATCAAAAGGTAAGTTGCGCGCGCGCA
>JAOUPL010000108.1 GCA_029879825.1 Candidatus Bathyarchaeota archaeon | reverse complement strand
CTTCCCTCAATTTTTCTTCAATGAGATGGGAAATAACTTCAGTGTCGGTTTTTGATCGAAAGGTGTGTCCACGCTCTTCAAGCTCCATCTTGAGCTCCGCAAAGTTTTCGATGATCCCGTTGTGAACTACAGCGATTTGTTCTTTGCAATCAGTGTGTGGGTGGGCGTTCACTTGATAGGGAGCTCCGTGAGTTGCCCATCTTGTGTGACCTATTCCAATCCGACCAGGAAGGTCGTCTAGATTATGTAAAGCGTGAACCTCATCAATTTTTCCACTATCCTTTTTGATAAACAGCTTATTCTCATGAAGAGTTGCTGTTCCTACAGAGTCGTAACCTCTGTACTCAAGCCTCTTTAAGGCGACATGGATTATGGGTGCCGCCTCGCCACTTTTAAGGACGCAACCAAATATACCGCACACAGTTGATTCCCCAGATTCTGTCGCTTCTATGGTGACCGCTAAACCGAGATTCCCTTTCTTCAAGCTTATTTATTTAGTCTAAAAAGGTTCGTATAAACATTTTTAGGAAAACGGTTTTAAAGTTAAAAGGGGAATCATAAAGGTTTCTAAGGCGTCTAGATGTGTTAGGGGCATACCGTTAAAAGATGTTTTATAAGGGCTTCAAATTGTTCTAGAGGTCTTCTGTTTCCGTGCCGTGATCACCACAAAAAATATGAATCCTAAAATCAACCATGAAAGAAGGAGAGCAGTTTGGTTCTTGAAGATTTCCTTCTTCCCGGAGAAATAATAATATTTCAGAGTGGCAAGGTTAAAACCCTTAAGGATCACTTCGATTTCTATATAACAGATCAGAGAATACTGCTCTACAGGCGTAGAGGAGTTGTCTTTAAGAAGGACAGAATTATCGCTGAAAGAATAGAGGACATTCAGACATTACATTACTATGAGAAAGGGATAACTAGAAAGAAAGGTGTCTTACGCATTGAGACCATGAGCAAGAAAATGGAACCAATCGAGGGAAAAGTAGGAGATATAAAGGCTATCTGGCAAGAGCTACAAAAATACATCAAAAAAGAAGGATAAGCCTCGTCGACTCTGAGTCAACTGAAACTTATTTTGCCCTCTCATCGGAACGCAGCAGATTGCGGATAACGATCATTTCTTTTTGAACCCAATGATGAGCCCAATGATGAGGCTACCTACAAAGGGCAAATTGACCAAGAGGAGCGTGAACAAACCCAGTGCTGGATTAATGGCATTAATAAAATTTGATACCATTTCAACTAATCCACTGTAATCTATAGCGATTACATTTGTATACGCCAAAAACATCACAGAAAAGATAACCATTCCAAGGATTAACGCAACTTTAACAACTTTCCTAATCGCGTACCCTATGAAAAATCCACCAATCCCGCCTATGCCAAGTTGGAAAAGGATAGGGGCGAAGACTTCACTCACTACCCGATTCACCTTACAACCTGTTAAGAAACATCTTTCCTCTTTTCATAGACTTAACGTAACTAATAAAACTAACCATCAACCAAGCCACATAAAACTATTAAGAGCGATAATTCTGAATCCAGAATAAATATTGTTTCTTCCTAACATATAAATTGAAAACGCAAATATCAGTCGTTGGGGCGACGCTCATCTCCAAATCTGTAAAAGTTGGTTTGGTGTGTCTATGTCACTAAAACTTGCGGACGTCATGGTTGAAGACGTCATAACAGTAGAGGAGAAGGCAACCATAAAGAAAGCTGTTGAACTCATGAACAAACATGAGATAGGATGCCTAATCGTAGTGAAGAAGGGAAAGCCTGCAGGAATAGTGACTGAAAGAGACATGCTAAAAAGAATTCTACTTGAGTCCAGAGACCCAGAAAAGATCAAAGTTAACGAGATAATGTCTACGCCCCTTATTGTTGGAAAGCCTCAAATGGACATAGAAGACGCAGTGAAACTTATGTTCAAAAGAAATATCAAGAAACTTCCAGTGGCTGACAAAGACCATCTCGTCGGCTTAGTAACCTTGACAGACCTTGTTCGGTCTGAACAAATTATCAAAATGCTAAAGCAACTTCCAGACAAAGAGACTCCGAAGCGGATGAAGAAAGTTGTAGATTATTTCAATCGCATTATCTCCATATCATATGAATGAAGTATGCCCCAAAAGCTAAAACGTTATGCAGTCAACCGTTAAAAAAATGTTTATAAAGGAATCGTCCTTAGTTGCAACCATGAAGAAAAAGCTGTTGCTCAGCGGCGAAAGAAGACAATACGTGATGAAGGAAATAGCCATTTTTAACGACCCTGAGAGACTCAAAGCTGCCTTAAACAAACTCAGCTGGAGAATTCTTCAACTCCTTAGCGAACAAGAAATGTATCCCATGGAGGTTGCGAAGAAACTGGAGGTGCACGAGCAGAAAGTCTATTATCACATCAGAAAGCTGGCGAGGGTCGGCATAGTGAAGGTTGTTAAGGAGGAGGAAAAGAAGGGAGCCGTCGCAAAATACTACAAAGCCTCTTTTCCAGCTTTAGGAGTTGAACTTCCCTTTGGTTACCAAAAGATCAAGAACGTCTTAGTTCCCAGCATAGATGAAAAAATGAAACAGTTTCTCAGCTCCTTTCTAAAGGAAGACGGCACTTTCGATGGAAAGATTATAGTAGGTAGCCCTGATCCTCACGGTCCCTTTAAAGCTAGAGCCAGAGACGGCCACTACGCCGCCTATTTAACACTCTTCCTCGGTCAATTCGTCGACCTACCAGAGGACTTTCCAATAAAGCTGGACGTCGACGTAAAGGCTGAGAAGGAAGAAAGCAACAACCTAATTTCGGTGGGTGGACCTGGAACCAACCTGATCACCCAAGAAGCCAACGAATTTTTGCCAATACGCTTCAACATGATGCCCTCTAAACACGGATTCCTCCTAGGTGGATTAGTCTCCGAAAAAACCAAAAACGTCTACACCGCCGACAACATAGGTGTAATAGCAAGAATACCTAACCCTTGGAACAAAGAAAAAAGAATAATCGTTCTTGCTGGCAATAAGGCGGTTGGAACCAAAGCCTGCGTGTTAGCCCTCGCAAAATTCTGGAAAGAAGCTCTAAAGAATTTCAGCGACGAAGAAAAATTTGCAGCTGTAATTCAAGGATTCGACCTAGATGGAGACGGAAAGGTAGATTCCATAGAAGTTCTTGAATAGTTCTCCTGAGAAACCGCAATAAGGTACGTAAAAAATAGCCACACTGACCGATCATGAAACCTTTAATCATCGCCATTTTTGCACAGGGACATAAGAACATTCAAGGAACCCATAAGACAACATTCGAGATCACGAAAGAGGCGAGTCTTACCAAGCGTGGCGATTGCGTAATCGCCGTGAAGGCAACGAAGGGTGCAGCTGATTTGCCTCTTGAATTTAAGAAAGCCGCGAGAAAAAAGGGTGCGCAAATAACGATAACAATTGAAGCAGGAGAACTAAGAGAAATAGTGAGGACTATGGGGAGTCCTCAGTTGCTGCTTACCCACCCCACGGATTTGGTGGTTAGGAAAACTGATTACGTCTGTGGTCGAACACTAGCGATAAGGGCAGATAAGGCTGCCAGCGACCTTTCAAGAAAACTTGTTGAAAAGTTACAGAACTCCAGTCAAAGAATCAGAATAACGTTAGCTGTGGAAAGCTATTGAATTTCGGCGTCCACAACCACCTGCCAAGTGAAAGGCGCGGTCGCCCGGACTACTCTCGCCAACAAGATTTTCTTAACATTTCGGTTAGTTTGGCTTAAGGCTTCGCTCAATCGAACTCTGGCGGTTTCTAAAGGGTCTGGCGTGTCTGTGAATCCATAATAATGCATAATACCTCCTTTCGACTTGATAGCCCTGCAAGCCACGTCGACGTATTCTATTGCCTTTTCGGGCAAGTTCATGATCACCCGATCTGCAACTCCGATCAATTGTTCCCTAACCACCTGCCTAACGTCACCGAGAACCGGCATAACTTTATTTTCAACACGGTTCACAGCGACGTTTCTTTTCAAAAAATCTACAGCATCTGGGTTTACGTCAATGGCGTACACCTTCACGTTTTCATGCTTCTTCGCGATTAGGATGGAGAAGGGGCCGACTCCAGCGAACATATCAACCACCATTTCGCCTTCTTTCACCTGCG
>JAOUPL010000107.1 GCA_029879825.1 Candidatus Bathyarchaeota archaeon | reverse complement strand
CAGGACCCGGAGACTAAGGTCATATGTATGTATATTGAAGGAGTTAGAGATGGTAGAAGCTTTTTGACAACTGCTCGAAAGGTTTCAAAGAAAAAACCAATTTTAGTTTTGAAATCAGGGGTCACCGAGAAGGGAGCCAAAGTCGCCATGTCCCACACCGGATCCTTAGCTGGAAAAAGCGAAATATTCGGTGCAGCGTGTAAACAAGCAGGAATAATCCAAGTAGAAAGCTTTGAAGAACTCGTAGATTTTGCCAAGGCCTTTGCCTTGCAGCCTCTGCCTAAAAGTAGAAATATTGGGGTGATGAGTGTTACCGGCGCTGGATGTGTCATCGCAGCAGATTCAGCCATAAAAAATGGTTTTCAAATCCCTAGCTTGTCAGGTGAGACTGTTAAAGCCATTCGGAAGATTTCGCCCCCGTGGCATAAAAATGTGGGGAACCCTGTGGATATGGGGCCAGCTATAGAGGTAGGGATGTATTCGCCGTCTGAGGCGCAAAATGTTTTTAATACAGCTTTCAATGCGCTGTTGGAAGACAAAAACTTGGACAGTCTCATAGTGGTCTTCTTTGGCCTTTATCGGAGCTTCCCAATGTTTGAAGATGCTCTCTCCGATTTGACTTCCATCAAAGAAAAAACACTGAAACCTCTTCTTTTCTCAATAAGTGGAGACAAGGAAGCAACAGATGAAATAACAAGATTATTGGAGAGTAGCGGTTTTCCTGTCTACCCGGACGTGGCAAGGGCGGTTAGGGCAATGGCAGCCATGAGCGAGTATTACATGCTAAATCGTACTAGACAACCTGAGCTTTTCAGAACTTAACCTTGTCTCCCCCTTTAAGACTAAGCATTTGCCTAGCTTCATCTGGTGTCGCTATTTCTCGGTCAAGATATTCAGCGATTTCTCGGGCTTTCTTGACGAGTTCCGCGTTGCTCTTCGCCAGCACCCTCCGCTTAACGAATATGTTGTCTTCTAAACCAACCCGCACGTGGCCCCCCATGGTCATTGCCACAGCCCCCAGCCTGAACTCCGCTGGATACCCTATGCCTATGACGGACCATGTGTAGTTTTCTGATCCGAGCATTCGATGGGTTTCTGTCTGCAGATTCATAAGTTCATAGGGGGTAGAATATGCGCCTCCTAGGACTCCGAGGACGTATTGTATATGAACTGGTAGGCTCAGTTGGCCAGTTCGAACGAGGAAGCCCATGTTGTAGAGGCCGCTTGAACAATAGACTTCGCATTCAGGCTTGACATTATGATCCATCATGGTCTTAGCAAAAACTTCAAGGTCCGCGAAGGTGTTTTTGAAAACGAAATCCTTGCTCATTTCAACCATTGCCTTCTCCCACGGAAACTTCCACTCTTTTATTCTTTCAGCAAGGGGGAACATGCCAAAGTTCATGCTTCCCATGTTAAAGGAGCACATTTCAGGTTCAAACTCTGGAACAGTGGCTATCCTCTCTTCTGCTGTCATTCCCGCGCCGCCGCCAGTGGAAACGCAGATCACTACGTCACATTTTTCCTTGATTTTTGTGAGAGTTTCTCTCCAAATGTTCAAGTCCGCCGTAGGCATACCCATCTCCGGATCTCTAACATGAACATGAACTATTGCCGCCCCCGCTTCATACGCCTTGTAAGCTTCGTCGGCTATTTGATCAGGAGTTATGGGAAGATAAGGCGTCTGGGATGGCGCCGTTGCTGACCCAGTTAAAGCACAGGTGATTATCAACTTTGGCATCCTAAACACTTTTGTCACCACCATTTTGTATCTAGTAACCCATATTTATGTCATTGGAGACTCGAGACTTTCCGCTCCAACCGCAGATTTATCGTATTCTTAAATTAGTCGAGGCTGAGGACGATGGACCAAAATAGAATCACTTTTTCACAAATTTGAGACAACAAATCTGCATCTGTTAGCATTGTTTCTCTTAGACCTGTGCTCCTATTTATATTCAAATTACACACATTTGAAAGATTGGAAGGGATGATACGATGATTAAGACGGAAATATGCGAGTCGCTTGGAATTAAATATCCCATAGTTCAAGCTGCCATGGGTCCCTATGTGACGACTAAGCTGACGGCAGCCGTTTCAAACGCTGGAGGGCTAGGAGTCATCAGTCATTCTGGCACGGCTAGACTTCTTAAAGAGCGCGCTCCAGAAGTTTTCGACCAATTCTCTGGAATGCGAGGATTGGTTCCGGAAGAGTTGGTAGCTGAGACAGGACCTTTATCCACAACTCCGATAGAATGCTTGCGGGAAGTGAACAAGCTGACAGACAAGCCCTTCGGAATAAACGTCCGAGTGGCTAGGGAGCAGCCTGACGCTCCCTATTTGATCGACGCGATAATTGAAGAGCGGGAGAAAAATCCGGCGCTCAGGAGGAAGTTGAAGGTGGTGATTACGTCGGCGGGCAATCCGGATCTCTACACCAAGAAATTGAGGGATGCTGGGCTTCAAGTTTGGCATGTCACGCCGTCGGTTTATCATGCCCTAAAATCCCAGAGGGCAAGGGTCGACGGAGTGGTTGCTTCAGGTCATGAGGCAGGTGGGCACGTAGCCTACGACCCCGTCCACACAAGCGTTTTAGTCCCAGCCATCGCCGATGCGGTGGACTTACCAGTCTTGTCAGCAGGTGGATGGTGCGACGGAAGGGGTCTCATTGCCGCCTTAGCCCTCGGTGCCCAAGGGATATACATGGGAACCAGGTTCATCGCTACACAGGAAAGCGATTTTGCTCAGGGCTACAAAGAAGCTATCCTCAAAGGAAGCGAAAGAGAAACCACCGTAACTCTAGGAACTTTCGGCCCTCTAAGAGTTCTAAATAATGAGTACTCGCGGACAATCGAGAGAATGCTGAAGGATGAAAAGCTTTCAGAGAACGACCCAAAGATAATAGAATTCAAGGCGAGGAAAAGCTGGGCGGCGTCATACGTATACGGACGTGTTGATGATGGTCCGGTGCCAAGCGGGGAAGTGCAGGGAAGAATACATGATCTTCCCACAGTGAAGGAGCTCATTGAAAGAATAATGGACGAAGCTGAGGAAATTGTCCGAAAGATGCCGAAGAAATACTTAACCTGACTTTTGTCTTGGTCTGGGAAGCACAAACAACGAGGCTTTGTAAGCATGTTCAAGCGTGCTCCCCAACTTGAGCGCCTTTTTAGATATATGTGTGCACAAAAGTTTTTGACAACGGTTCCTACTGAATTATCTATTAGAGCTTGATATATTCTAAAGGGGTCTAAAAGGAAACGATCATGAAGAAGTTTGACAGAGACTTAGGTATTTTGTTGAAAAGATTGAACAAGAGCGCAGATGAGGAGACGAAGAAGAAGCTGTATAGGCTAAAGGACAGGTTGATTCGTCTTAATGAGGAGAATGTTGTTAAAATTAATCATTCAGTCATGGAGCTCGTTTGCGCCAAACACCTGATTTTAAAAGGCTATGAAGTGGATGTGGAGCGTCCGTTAGAGGGAGGAGTAATCTGCGATTTATACGGAGTGAAGGGTTTCGGTTCCCTCATTGTTGAGGTGGAGACAGGTTTTGTTCCGCCTGAGCATGCCCTCGACCCCGCAACCTACTGCAAGGCGAGGATAGCTAGCAAAATAACGCGATACGGCAACCACTCAGAAAAGTTTGCCCTAGGCGTGCCTCCTTATTATATACTTCAGATTCCGCCAGCCCTCACCAAACCTCCTAGGGACAGGAAATCTGAAGAGTTGAGGGAGATCAAGAGTAGCTGCGACTTATATTACAAGAATCCGCCGGTGAGCCTTGATGAGATCAGGAACGCTCGCCTTCACACAGTTTACGTCATAGACGTAGATGGGGTAACTGTTCGGGAAGTCGATCCTAGCACCTATGTAGAGAATAAAGTCCGTTTCGGAAATTACGTGACATAGACTAGGACGGGTTCTCGTTTGCTCTTATTGACGTTGCGCTCGCGCGCGCATAACAGTTGTGACAAAACAGGTGTTTTTTCAACAGAAAGTTTACTTGATACTTGTTGTTTTTGAAAGGACAGATTTAATGCAGTCCTTAGGATAAGTTTTATCAGTTTGAGAAGAATAATACCTTTATGGAGTTCTTCATGGCTGATGTGGAATATCGCGTTCCCCAGATGGTGGGTCGGGA
>JAOUPL010000141.1 GCA_029879825.1 Candidatus Bathyarchaeota archaeon | reverse complement strand
TGGTTCAGATTGAATATTCTTTGAGGAGTTGTAACCAATGCGAAAAGCACTACCTCAAAAATTGTTGCGTGAACTTCTTAAGAATTCAAAACGAAGCGACAGAGACCTTGCCAAAGTCTTGAAGGTTTCTCAGCCAACAATCACCAGAACCCGTCACAAACTTGAAAAAAGCGGGATGATCAAAGACTACACAATCGTCCCTGATTTCGAAGAGATGGGTTTTGAATTATTAGCTCTAACATTTCTTAAGATGCGTCCAGAGATTCTCACACCTGAAGTAATGGAGCAAGGCAAAAAATACGCTCAGAAGTGGCCCAACGTGATATTTGCATCCTCTGGAGAAGGACTAGGCATGACTGGGGTGATCATGTCCTTTCACAAAGACTATACCGAGTACCACCGCCGTTTGAATCTGCTGAGACTCGACTGGAAAGACCTTACTCAGGACATTCAAAGTTTCGTTGTTAGCCTCAGAGAAGGCGAATTCAAGAGATTTTCTCTAACGTATTTATCGGATGTTCCTCTATAGCTTAGCTCATTAATGTACACTGAAACGCGCATATAGTCAACAATAAAGAATACGGCAAAACCCCGCGCGCTCTTCTTGAGAATAGAGTTCCAGAACCCCTACAAAACAGAAAGAGAGCGGAAGTTGCGGGAGACATCTCCACATGAATTCTGAATCCATATTTTTGATTCATAAGACAGTTAAATACCTACAGCAACCTCTAAGCCAACAATCACCTGATAAGGAGAACAAAAAATGGAAAAAATGTTGTCCTCCCAGGAGCGAAAAAGACTCCAAGGAATAATGATAAAGGCCTTCAAAAACGAAATCCAAAACCTCACCCCCGAGCTCCAATACATCCTGACAGACGACCTAGTGACAGCCCTCCAAAACCGCCTAACCGTTTTCCAAAGAATCCAAACAAAAACAACCCTTTAGCGAAAACAAAGCCAAAAAAAACCGTAGTCTGAATCCATAAATGATATATATGAACTGGACGAAAATTAGCCTAAAAGGGGCGTAACTATGCGAAGATCAAAACTCGAAATGTATGTAGACATCCTCAAGGTCCTAGCCCATAGGGGCCCCCTAAAACTAACCCACATCATGTACAAAGCCAACGTAAACTGCAGCGTCCTCAAAGAATACCTAGACTTCCTCATCCAACAAAACCTGGTTGAAGAAAAAACCGTGGGCAAAAAAAGAATCGTCTACGCCATCTCAGAAAACGGCCTAAAAGTCCTCAAATACTTCAGAGAACTAAAAACCATGCTCCCAGTCATAGAAGAAGGCCAAGCCAGAATCCCGGCCTCCCTCTACTAACTCCATGCACACACGTAAACACCCACCCTTTCTATAATTCTTCTTACATCCACAGTTCAGCCCAGGTCTTCCTTTCTATCCCAGCAACCACAAAACCTGCCCAGCTAACGAAAGCATTCAGGAATACATACTATTATATCGTAAGACTTAATAGATTCTCTACGCTACAATACTGTAGATGCGTCAAACACATCTAGGACTTTGGCTATGGCGGTGTATAAGAAGTTAGAGGTAAAATCCACCCAATTGTTGGAAAAAATCAAAGACAGTCTTGAACGGCTGAACGAAAAAATAGATGTGATGATTGAAATTCAGAAGCATGGCCAAAGGGCAAACCCGGAAATACCTGACGCTCTGGATGTAATGACCCTCCTGTCCCTACCAGACCACCTGAGAAAGACAGCTGTGACCCTCTGCAAGCTCGGGGAAGCAACGGCCGACAACGTCGCTGAACAAACAAAACGGGCGAGAGCTGTTGAGAGCGGCTACCTGAACCAGTTGGTGATAATGGGATACCTGAAAAAAGAAAGGAGAGGACGCAAGGCCTACTTCTACGTTGAAAAGGAGGCTTGAGGGAACAATTCATGGGAAAAATCATAGCGCTTCACTCCTACAAGGGCGGAACAGGAAAGACACTGCTTTCAGTTAATTTGGCAGCAACATACGTTAAAAAGGGAAAAAACGTCTGCCTACTAGATTTAGATTTCCGCGCTCCAAGTCTCCACGCTGTGTTCAAAACCAACAACTCCGAACGTTGGTTAAATGACTATCTGAATGGAGTTTGTGAAATCGACAAGGTCTTAGTTGACGTCACTCAAGAACATGGTAGAAGCGGAAAGTTTTTTGTTGGATTGGCAAATCCCGCCACCGAAGCTATTAGGGAGATGTCGGCGAAGGATAGAAAGTGGGAAATGAGGGCTCTGGGCAGGCTTTTGTCGCTCAAAACGTCTCTCCTTAACGACATGCATCACGACTACGTCATTCTTGATACCAGTCCTGGACTTCAATACTCTTCCATCAACGCCATCGTCAGCGCCGACGTTGTCTTGGTGGTAACAAGCTTAGACGCATCTGACATAAAGGGAACCCAACGAATGACACGAGAACTCTACGATCTCTTCGACAAAAAAACCGGAATCTTAATGAACAAAGTACTCCCCGAAATTCTGTCGTCCAAGAAAGAAAAACAGAAATTCTATAAACACTTCAATAGTGTTCACAAGCTTCCCATCTTAGAGGCCATCCCCTGCTTCTGCGACGTGCTTCGAGCAGGAGGAACATACATATTCTCAGAGGAAAAAACAGAGCACCCATTCACAAAGACCTTGGACAAACTAGCCACAAAAATCGAAGAATTCTAACCCTTCACACTTTTCCCTTCGTGTTTTTCCTTAACCTTCCTCGCCCCCTCAACATACTTCTTAAGACGCCTAAGTTCAATTTTCTTTTCAGGCAAAGTTTCAGGAGCATACA
>JAOUPL010000106.1 GCA_029879825.1 Candidatus Bathyarchaeota archaeon | reverse complement strand
CTCAGTGTACGCACGCGCGTATTTTCTTACGTCTTAGATCTCAATCTTATGGTGAGGTAAGCGAAGATTAGACCGAAGATTATCAAGGTTTCCGTCGCGCCTATTGCTACGCTTGTTCCGTTTATCTCTATCATGGTTTGTTTCACCTCTCCGAATTTGATCAAATATGACGATCGTCATATTCTATCATATATATGCCCAGAATCCAAAATACATATTTTAGAATTATTTAATCGCGCAAAAATTATTTAGGGTATCAAAGATAATATCAGAACGTCGAGATGATTGTATGCCCTTGGCTTTTGTGTTAATAAACACGGAGATAGGATCGGAGAGCGGAATTCTAGAGGCACTGAAAAACATTGATGCGGTGGAAGAAGCCTACATGGTTTACGGCGTTTATGATGTTGTGGCGAAAGTTAGAGCCGACACCATGGACAAACTTAAGGAAATTGTTACTTGGCACGTGCGACGTTTAGACAAAGTTCGGTCGACCCTAACCATGATGGTGAGCGGGGAAACAAAATAGTTTCCCCCTTTTTCTATCTATAATTAATCAATGCCCGCTTAATCATGTACTATGCTATTTTCTCCATTGCCACTTTTCCAAGGTTGACTATCAAGTCTCGCGTGTTTTTATGTCTTCGCGCGCGCGTTGCTGTCAAAGTTGGGACGAACATCATCGTAGAGTCAAGCCGCAAACCATCCCCGCGCAATACAAAAAAGTAACTGATCTTATTAGTGTCCTTAGGGTTCGAACCAAAAACACTTAGAAAGATTGAAAGGGGATATTGCTCTTTTGGAGAATACAGTGAAAGAATAATGCATGCGCTTAAGAGGTGAAAAAATGGGGTTGCTTCATAAGATTGGTTACATACTCGAAGTAGCTGCTTTCTGTTCGCTGATCCTTTCCAAGGTTTGGAAACCTGCGGAACATCCAGGTTTTGTGGTGACTGTCCTATTTATGGTCGCTTCAATGTATTGCCTTGCTCGTGCGGAATTGCCAAAATAGAAATGTGTGCGCTTAGGAGTCTGGGGATATTGGCAAGAAACATTTGTGGAATAATAGTTGGTGAAGCCCTTTCAGGCGAAGAAGCGGGGGAACTGGCAGAGAAAATGAAGAATTGTCCTTACCTTGTCGCTTCAGGGACAACTGCAAACATGATTTATTCCGTTTACATTTTTCCTGAAGAGAAGAAATGGTGGCTGAATCCCGAAGTGAACCCTAAAGCAACGGGAGTAGAAAAAGCTTAGGTTTACATTGCTGAAAACATGTCGTATCCAGAAGAATTCAATTTGAAGTTGCCGAAAAAGAAAACAGAGATAGCTCCCTGCGGGGCAAATTGCATTACATGTCCACTACTAGAAGAATATAATTGCAGTGGCTGCCCTGCTACGACAAACTATGAAGAAACATAACAGACGAAAAACCGGTGTGCGCGTAAGAGGTAGTCTCTATATCCGAAAATCCCAATGGGTCGCAAGCTTAAAATTCAAAAAGCAGCGTAGTACCTGATCGACGTGCATAGAAAAATGGAAGATGGCTTTCATTTAGGAAAAAGACTTGATCCGGAACAGCTGCGGTTGCCTTCTGAAGAGATGGTACTCGGCTCTCCCTTCTACATCTCAGCACGCGACCTTTTGACACATGCTATTGTCTTAGGCATGACTGGTTGTGGGAAGACTGTTTTGGGAAAAATCATGATTGAGGAAGCTGCGCTCCAAGGAATACCCTCGATCATGGTTGATCCCAAGGGAGATCTAACCTCAATGAAACTTGTTTTTCCTTCTCTGAAGAGTGAGGATTTCATTCCATGGATTGAGGCAAGAAAAGGGGAGAACAAGGAACAGACGGCTTTGAGGTTATCTAAGCTTTATAAGAATAAGTTGGCAGATTTTGATGTTCCAAAGGAACGATTAGAGGAATTCGACCAGAAAACAAAGGTTGTTGTGCTAACACCTCGTTCAACAACGGGTATACCACTTGCTATTTCTTCTCTTCCAAGCCCGCCACCCAACGTAAAGGCTCTGATGGAAGTTGAGCCCGAAACAATTCTCGACCTTATTGACACTATAGTCAGGGCATTAATAATGCGGCTGTTCCCAAGAGAGCCTCCGGAGAAACATAGAACAGAGGAGAAACTTCTTGACGAAATCATAAGGTATGCTTGGGAGAACGCCATACCCCTTGAGGGAATAGACGGTCTTGCAACGCTTGTCGGACTGGTCGAGAATCCACCTATGAAAAAGATAGGTGTTATGGAAGTAGACAGCTATATTTCGCCAAGGGAGAGACATGAGTTGGCTATAAACATAAATAATCTTCTCGTCGGAGTGGAAAAACTCTGGCATGTGGGAATGCCTTTAGATATAGATCTTCTTTTAGAAGTCTATTCCAGGGATGGTAAGACTCCGGTCATTATATTTAATTTAAGCGAAATCACATCTTTGGAAGACAAAATTTTCATAGTTTCACGAATCGCCTATGCGGTTTATGAGTGGATGCGTAGGAAAGGTGGTTCAGAAGAACCCAGACTGTGTTTCTATGTCGATGAAATCGGAGGAGGCGGTGGAAAAACGGCGTTCTTTCCGATACATCCGTATAATCCCCCTTCGAAGCCCCCGCTCATGCTTTTGATAAAGCAAGGAAGAGCATTCGGGGTATGCTGTTTCTTTACAACGCAGAATCCTGGGGACATCGACTACAAAGGTCTGGGTAACTGCGGCACATGGATTATAGGTAAGCTTTCGACGTCAAGGGATAGAGAAAAGGTTCTTCAAGGCTTAGGCGACATTGAACTTCTTGGTACAGCTGTTGATAGAAGAAGATTGGAAAGACAAATCGCCTCATTAGAAACTGGGGAATTCGTCTGTAGGACAAAACGTGGAGACATAGAGTTCTTCAAAGAAAGGTGGCTGATGAGTTATCACAAAACATTGACTTCGAAGGAAATCAGGGAAATAACGGATGAAGAAGATCGCAGAAGTGCAACCTCAGCAGTATTGTTGATGCCGACCAAAAGAGCTTTCCTAAAGCTTAATCATCCTGCTTCATTAGAAGAAACATGCAGACACTTCAGAGCAGGCATCGACATTCACGTAAAGAAAGCCGAATGTAACTACATGCCTCTCCTATCTTTCAAAATTAAAACAGGCTTCAGAAAAAAACACCCGCTCTTGTCAAAAGAGGTCAAGACTGATCTAGCATACGGCCCAATGTTGTTACCGTTATTCATAGACAAAGTTGACCTGAACTATGTCGATGAAGTCTTGTGCTTAGAGAGAATTGTATCAGAAGACCTGTTGGAGGGGGTAGAAGATGCCGCAATTAACATAGTGTCGAGGAAACTACCTATTCAGACCGTTTTTGATGAACTCTCTACAGGATTGAGAGAGAAGATTAAGCAAGAAATGGCGGATGACCTAGATGATCAAATAGGAACAGAGAAAGAAAAGAAGATAGACGCTGAGAACCTAGATCTCAAGCCTAAACTGGACGAATTAGATTTTGAAATACAGACGACTAGAGATCAGATGACAGATTTTAAGGGAGAACTGTCGCGACTCAATGAGGAGCTCTCGAATCTTCAGAGTGAGAAAGCTCGAAGAAAAAGGTGGAACGAACCAGTTGTAATGATTACAAAGAGCATTGCTTCCCGTCAACGCAGGATCAACCGGTCCAAAGCACAGATATCTAAACTTCAAAGGAAAATCGACAGCTTCAATTCTCAAAAGAAAAGAATCTTGGACTCCCATAACAGAAAGATAGAGTTACTCGAAGAACAGTTCAACGGCGTTAAGAAAGAAATTCTTGAAGAGATAGAACCCAAGTTGACCTTTGAAGACACGATAGTGATATTTGTTCCAATTTGCAACGCGGATGTTGGTGTAAAAAACCATGAGACGAGTAAAATCATTCACCTGGAGTGGAATGGATACAACGGAATTAGGGTTACATCTTTTTCCTGTCACGAGTGTGAAACAGATATTGATAGATTCTCACCTTTGAACCTGTGTCTCGTTTGTTTAGAATTTGTTTGTGAAGAGCATGCCCAAGTCTGCGCTGAATGTGGTAAAATAACATGCAGAGAACACTCTTGGCTGTGTAACTGTGGTCGCGTACATTGCATATCTGAGGAACAAATCACGTGCAAGGAATGCAAGTCTCTTCTCTGTTCAAAATGCAAACATACCTGCAAGATCTGTGGTGCTTC
>JAOUPL010000026.1 GCA_029879825.1 Candidatus Bathyarchaeota archaeon | reverse complement strand
AGATAGTTGGAGACGCTAGGACGCTGCTTTCGATTGAACGGACTCTTCTAAACCTTCTCACGAGGATGAGCGGCATAGCCACCGCAACTAGCCGACTAATTGAGAAGGTTCGCAGTGCTGGTTATAAAACTCGAATAGCTTGCACCCGAAAAGTGGCCCCCGGTCTCTTGTATTTTGATAAAAGAGCTGTAATGCTCGGTGGAGGCGACACTCACCGTCTTCATTTAGACGACCTCATTATTGTAAAAGACAATCATCTGATTGTTGTTGGAGATGTTGGTGAGGCTGTGAAAAGGGTTAGAGAGGCTGTTTCTTTTTCAAAGAAGATTGAAATTGAGGTTTCTACGGGAGGGGAGGCGTTGGAGGCTGCTAAGGCAGGAGCTGACATAGTTATGCTTGACAATTTTTCTCCTCAACAAATAAAGAATACAATGATGTTGCTTGATAGGGAAGGGCTTCGAAGCAAGGTTCTGATTGAAGCAAGCGGCGGAATAAACGAGCAAAACGTCCTTAAATTTGCCGCTACAGGAGTCGACGTCCTTAGTTTGGGAGAAATAACCGACAGCGTAAAGGCCCTTGACATGAGCCTTGAAGTGGTAAAAGTGAGGAAAAGCAGAACGAAAAAAGTTTAGAAATCAAAGTCAAAGGCTAGGAGTTATTTCTAACAATCTGAAGCCTCGTGCGCAAGGATTAAGCATCTCTGAGGTTTGAACTTTCCGTAAAATTCCCTTATCGTCTTTAGCATAACCTACAACATCCTGTTCCGCCGGTATCAAAGACTCCAACGCCACACCGTCGTCAAGGAATTTCGGTTGGCACTTCACTGGGAGCCCAAGCCTCAGCTTAGTGTTTTCTTTGACTGCTTTTTCCATAGAATATAGAATGGCGTGAGCGCCTGAGGTTAGTTCAGCCACTCTTACTGGGACGCTTTCTTTTCCGAGGGCTAAAACTTCAATCCCGTAAACACGCTTGATGTCTGCAGCGATCTTTCTTATTTTTGGCAGAATCTTTAAAACCTGTCCCCTGGCCTTGCTGGAAACTCTCAACTTAGAGATTCCGACCACAGAAAGTTCTTCTATGCTTATGCCGCCCAACGACACGTCCAGATGGACCACATCTGCCTTCGCCTCTTTCAAAAGTTTCTGACAAAGCTCGAGTTCATGAACTACCAAAAGGTATCCTTTCTCCACGCTGGCGAAGATGGGTTCAGCTAGGCAAAGGCTAGCCTCTCTATAAGGAGGCTCTACTAAAGTAGCAACCGCAGCTACAATCTCCAAGGGTTCAAAGCGGTCATTCAAAATAGCGGCACCTGAATCCGCTGCAACCACTCTCAAGATACCTTCACCATATTAGCATAGTTTTCAAAGATTCATTCCTACCCCATTAAAGGTTATTAACTTTACTAAGTTCGAAACAGATAGATTTATCTTTGATCGTTTGCAGATTCATTTCGCGGCCGAATGACGACGAAGAATTGGATGACATATGATTGTACAGAGTTACGCGGACGGCCACTAGGGGTGCCATCACGTTCTAGGTTGTCTGAAATTTATTCCAAGGACGTACAACTCCGAGCTCTTTGCCCTGCTGGCCTTTGGTTTAATTAGTTTCACAAAACTGAAATAGTGTTTAACTTCCTCGACAAAGTCGTGGAGCATGTCTCCTTGAAAAACTTTAACGAAAAAGTTTCCCCTTGGCCTAAGAACCGAAGTGGCGATCCGTAAGGACTGTCTTGCGAGGTCTATTTGGCGGGCATGGTCAAGCTCCCAGACTCCGGAGATATTGGGAGAGACATCCGAAATTATAACGTTGGGTGAGCGGGGCAAGAGCTCCCTGATACTTTGGGTTATTTGTGAATCTGTTACGTCGCCAGTGACGGTGCGAACGTTGGGTAAGTCAATGGGCTCCACGCGTTTAAGGTCAATCCCAAGCACGAAACCTGAACTTCCCACAATCCTTCTAGAAGCCTGTGTCCATCCGCCTGGAGCAGCCCCCAAATCTACCACCACATAGCCAGGCTTGATAAACTCATGTTTCTTTACCGCTTGAAGAAGTTTGTAGGCAGCGCGTGAGCGAAACTTTTCCTCTTTTGCTTTCCGATAATAATACTCTCTCTTACGTTCTTTGACCCACGCTTTCGGCAAAATCAGCCTTCACCCGAAGGGTTCATTTCCCTTTGCACAAGAGTCAGAGTCCATTCGGTCAATCTTTCACATTGGTTGGGTGAAATTGTGCTCCAAACCCCGCACCTTGGATCATCTGGGCACATTAGGCAGGGGCAATCGATGATGGAGTTGATGGATGCTGGCTGTCTTTTGAGATATAGCCTATACGTCCATCTTCCGCCGAAGAGCTCACGCTCACGACGAATCAAACCCTTTTTCTCCAGTTTTATGGATATTCGAGAACCTTCCCTGCTGCTTCCATCCAATTTCCGCCACATTTCAGACTGGAGCACGCCTTGGTTCCCAGTATTAGCGATCAGGTGTAGCGCTTTGTATTCTAGATCGTTTCGTCTTGGCATATCCATCGGTTCCTTGACATCATAATAAATAGGCATTTTGAAACATAAAAAGATGTATGCTGTTTTCCGAATTACTATGTCGCAGAAAGGTGAGACATAACTTTACAAGCAAAATTACAAAATGTTTTAACACACGAGATTACATAGGCATTGAATGAAAATTGGACAAACATATTCCATATCTAATTTCAAATCATAACACTCATTGCAAGGGAGTTAAAAACGTTGCCGACGCCTAATTCAGCTGCGTCCTATTGCCTAGGTATAGAATCTACGGCAGACGATTTTGGCGTCGCAATTCTTTCTTTCGACGGCAAGGTTCTCTCCAACGCAAACAGCGCGTATGTTCCTGAGAAGGGAGGAATCCATCCAAGAGAGGCAGCTAGACACCATGCTGAAGTTGCTGAAAAGGTTTTGACAGAAGCCTTTGAAAAAGCGGGAATAAAGCCTCAAGACGTTAGCCTCGTCGCCTTTTCTCAAGGACCCGGACTAGGACCATGCCTCCGCACAGGAGCAACTGCAGCACGCGCCTTAGCCTCCTACCTTGGAGTTCCCTTGGTGGGAGCCAACCATTGTGTGGCACACATCGAAATAGGCAAACTCGTAACCGCGGCAACGGATCCGGTTACTCTCTATGTTTCAGGGGGGAACACCATAGTTTCTGCCTTCGAAGCTGGAAGATATCGAGTTTTCGGAGAGACTTTGGATATTGCCGTGGGAAACTGCCTCGACGTTTTTGCTAGGGAAGCTGGTTTAAGACAAAGGCGAGGAGCACCTTTTGGTGCCATGGTTGAAGAATTGGCGAGGAAAGGCAAAACCTTCGTTTCTCTTCCCTACACGGTGAAAGGTATGGACTTATCCTTTAGCGGACTTCTCACAGCGACTGTACAATTGCTCCATGAAAAAAACCATCGCTTAGAAGACATCTGCTTCAGTCTTCAAGAGGTCGCCTTCTCCATGCTAACTGAGGTAACCGAGAGGGCTTTAGCCCACACAGAGAAACCGGAAGTTCTTTTAACCGGAGGAGTGGCAGCCAACAAAAGACTACAATCAATGCTTAACGTGATCGCAGAGGAGCATAACGCTCGATTCTGCGTAGTTCCGAAAGAATATGCCTTGGACAACGGAGCTATGATCGCCTGGACTGGAATTCTTGCCTACAAAAGCAACATAACAGTTCCCATAGAGAAGAGTTTCGTCAAGTTGAAGTGGCGACTGGACGAAGTTTACGCGCCTTGGGTTGAGGGCTGAGCAGTGCTCATCAAGAAGGGTGCAGAGGCCAACCTATACTTAGAGGAGTGGCACAACCGCAAAGTGATAATGAAGCGACGACTGCCGAAAAAGTATCGCATCCAAAAGTTAGACAAGGAAATTCGATCTCAGCGGACTGTTCATGAGCCCCACGTCATTCATAAAGCTAAGGAAGCCGGAGTTCCTACGCCCACAATTTTCATGGTTGACGTGGCAGAATCAAACATTATCATGGAATTTGTGGGTGGAAAGCAGGTTAAACAAGTGTTAAACGATCTTCCTCCAGAAGAGAGGCTTCGCTTAAGTCGTCACGTCGGCGGATTGATTGGGCGCCTCCATAAACATGGAATCATTCATGGAGATCTTACAACCTCAAACATGATTCTGACGTCATACGGCAAGGTTGTTTTCGTTGACTTCGGCTTAAGTGAAAGGTCTACGGAGCTGGAGACCAGAGGAGTCGATATACACCTTATGAAAAGAGCTTTTCAAAGTACCCACTACAAGTATGCGAGGGAATGTTTTGAAGCGGTTATGGAAGGTTATGCTGAGGTCGTGGGGGAAGAGGAGGCGAAAAATGTTTTAGAAAAGATTCGGGAGATAGAGAGAAGGGGACGCTATGTTTCCGAGAGGTAGACTAGCTTTTTTCGTGACGAGCAACCTTCACAAATTCAACGAAGCTCGTCAGGTGTTTTCTGAATACAAGGTTGCAACCGCCATGCTTAAGATAAAAGCTGTTGAAATCCAAGACGACAACCTAGAAAACATCGCCAAAGCCAGCGCCATAGATGCCGTGAAAACCTGCGGTCTCCCAATCATTGTGGAGGACGCTGGTCTCTTCATCGAAGCGTTAAATGGTTTTCCTGGCCCCTATTCCTCCTACGTTTACAGAACCATAGGAACCATAGGCATTCTCAAGTTGATGAAAAATGTTGACAAACGAGACGCCTATTTCCAATCCGTGGTCGCCTTCAATAGTCCAGAAGAGGCGCCGAAATGCTTTCACGGCAAAGCAAAAGGAAAAATTTCTTTGGAGGAGCGGGGAAGCTTAGGTTTCGGCTTCGACCCTATATTCGAACCTTCAGGCGGAGGTAACAGAACTTTCGCAGAGATGACAACAAACGAGAAAAACGAGCACTCGCATCGGGCTGGGGCTCTGCGGAAATTTGCCAAGTGGTATACGTCTGGCTCTAAACGAAGATTTTAAATATCTGCGTCACCCGCTTTAAAGGAGCTTTCGGAGGAGAAAAATTGCCAAAGAAGATAAAGGGGAGGTCGCATCAAACAAGACCAGTCACCAAGAGGCCCCCCGCTTGGTGTAGATACACTGCTGAAGAAGTGGAGGCCTTCGTCATAAGGCTGGCTAAAGAGGGGCACCCTCCCAGTAAGATTGGAATAATTCTACGGGACCAGCATGGCATCCCCTTAACCAAACCTATCACTGGAAAATCCATTTCCCAAATTTTGAAAGAAAGAGAGTTAGCGCCCTCCATCCCGGAAGACTTAGAAACGTTAATGAGAAAAGCCACAAGCCTTCACGTTCACCTCGACAAAAACAAAGCGGATTTGCATAACAAACGGGCCCTCCAGATAATTGAGGCTAAAATCTACAAGCTTGCCAGATACTACAAACGCAAAGGCGTGCTAGCACCTAACTGGAAATACGAAGCGAAAGCAACTCCCCTCATTTAGTTTCGGGGTTCAGTCTTGCCCGTAACAAAAAAACAGATCGACGCCCTTATGAAAGACTCCTCTGAGGCAGCTAAACTCATTTTAAAACATATTGAAAAAGGCGACGTTATCCACGTATCTTCCCACATAGACGCAGACGGTTTAGCAGCTGCAGGCATCATCGGAAAATCCCTAGCCAGATTAGGGGGGAAATTTCGCCTCCGGATTGCAAAGTGGGTGGACGAGAAAGTGGTTGATCAAATAGCCGCGGAAAAGCCTCCTCTAACCATTTTCACCGATTCGGGGAGCGGCTACCTTGACCTACTGAGCGAAAGACTCTCTAATCATAGCGTAATCATTCTTGACCATCACCAAACCGTCACCGAAACCCCCTCAACCTTCATTCACGTAAATCCTCATTTTCACGGAATCGACGGGTCTCGTGATATTAGCGGGGCTGGAGTGGCATACCTCGTCGCCAAGGCTCTGGACAAAACTAACACTGATCTAGCTTGCTTCGCCGTGGTGGGAGCCTTAGGCGACCTGCAAGACAAATATGAGGACAAATCTGGGCAGCGAAAATTGGGAGGCGCCAACGAAAGCATAGTAGAGGACGCATTAAAGGCAGGCTATCTTAATGTAGAAACCGACCTTCTATTTTTCGGAAGGGAAACGCGCCCAATTCATCAGGCAATAGCCCGCACCACAAATCCATTCATCCCGGGTATAAGCGGAGAGGAAGACAAAAGTCTAGCTTTCCTCACAAGCCTAGGAATCAAACCCAAGCAAGGAGACAAGTGGCGCGCTTTGAGAGATCTTTCGGAAGAGGAGAAAAAGAAACTTTTCTCCGCCCTCGCCGACTACCTCGTGTCAAAAGGTTTCGCAAGCGATGTCGCATTGAATTTGATCGGAAACGTTTACACGCTAACTCATGAGGAGCCTTGGACCCCTCTCAGGGATGCTCGGGAGTTCACTGTTATGCTTAATGCTGCAGGGCGCATGGATAAGGCTGGGCTTGGCGTAGCCATCTGCATGGGAGACAGAGGGAAATGCCTCGAAGAAGCAACAGCGGTGATGGAAGAATATCGGCGGACTATCACTAAATATCTAAGTTGGGTGACTGAAAAACCTGAGCGCCTAGAAGAGTTGGACAGCATCTATGTTGTGCGAGGAGATGGTGTCATAGACGAAAAGGTCATTAGTCCAGTTTCCTCCATCCTCTCGACAACCCTTTCCAAACTCGGAAAACCCATGATTGTCTATTCCGCAATTTCAGGAGAAGCCATGGTTAAGGTGTCGGCTAGGGCGTTAGAACCTTTGAGAAAAAGGGGTCTAAACCTCGGGGAAGTTCTACACGTTGCAGCTGAAAAATATTCGGGTAGGGGAGGGGGGCACGACGTAGCAGCCGGAGCCCAGATACCGATTAAAGACGTAGAATCCTTCATTAAACTTGTGGATCAGCTTGTCAAAAAACAGTTAAAGGAGGCGAAACTTGGAGGCTAAAATCAAGCTTTCCTACAAAAACGAGAGAGAAGCAGAAGCCGTGGCAAAAGCCGTTTCTCCAGACAACGTAGAAGTTCCGCCGGGCCTCTTCGTCAAAACAGTAAGGAGAGGACCCAAAGTTTTCACAACAGTAGAATGTCAAACAAAACTGCAGACCTTCATAGCCACCCTCGACGACCTTCTATCCTGCGTCTCCGTCTCAGAAAAAGCTTTTTCAGTAGCAAAAAGGCTCAAGATGCACCGAAGCAACTTGAAGCCCTAAGTTTCGCGCTCAGTTCTGTCGCATAGGTTAAATATTCGAGTTTTATGTAAACTTAAAAGCGAATGGTTTCAGAAGCTGTGCCTGATGCTAGATATAAAACTGATCCGAGAGCATCCAGAAATCGTGAGAAACGACTTAAAGAAGAGAGGAGACCTTGAAAAACTCAAGATGCTCGACGATTTGATCGAGTACGACAAGCATTGGAGAAGATTGTTGACAGAAGTAAACGAGCTGAGACATAGACGAAAGGTGGTAACCGCTGAAATTGCAAGCTTAAAGAAAAAGAGAGAAGATGCCAGTAAGCAGATGGAAGAGGCAAAAAGAATACCGCAAGACATAAAGAAACTGGAAAACCAAGTCGAGGAATACAAAGAAAAAGTTGATCGGATTCTACTTGGACTCCCTAACATTCTACATGAATCGGTTCCTTTCGGTAAAGACGAAAGCGAAAACGTCGTTGTGAAAATCGTTGGCGAACCCCCAAAATTTGATTTTAAACCAAAAAGTCACGTAGAAATCGCTTTGAATTTAGGTTTAATAGATTTTGATAGGGCTGCCAAAGTTGCTGGTCACGGTTTCTATTATTTAAAAGGGGATCTAGCTCGACTGGACTATGCAATCATGAATTATACGATAGACTTCCTTCGAAAGAGAGGTTACACTCTGATAGAACCCCCCCTCATGATGCGTAAGAAGCCGTATTTGGGCGTCACTGACCTAGAATTCTTTGGAGATCAGCTGTATAAGCTACAGAATGAAGATCTCTACTTAATAGCGACAAGTGAACATCCCATGGCTGCAACCTTCATGGATGAGGTAATCGAAAAAAAAGACTTACCGACAAAATTCGTCGGAGTCAGCCCCTGCTTTAGAAAAGAAGTCGGTGCCCATGGAAAATACACGAAAGGTTTGTTCAGGGTACACCAATTCAACAAAATTGAACAATTCATTTTCTGCCTGCCCAAAGATTCATGGAAATTCCATGAAGAACTTCAAAGAAATTCTGAGGACCTTTACCAAGGCTTGGGACTCACCTTCAGGGTTGCTAACGTCTGTACTGGAGACATTGGAATAATAGCGGCTAAGAAATACGACATAGAAGTTTGGATGGCTGATGGCACCTATAGAGAGGCTGGGTCAAACTCCAATTGCACAGACTATCAAGCGAGAAGGCTGAACATAAGGTTCAGAGAAAAGGAAGGACAAGCTCCAGCTGGTTTCGTGCATACCTTAAATAACACAGCCCTCGCAACCAGTCGAACAATGATAGCTATTCTTGAGCAATACCAACAGAAGGATGGTTCAGTCATAATTCCTGAAGTTCTAAGACCGCTGATGGGTGGAATTGAAAAACTCGAATGAGGTGTGAAAGCGCTAAAGCTTTTAATAGTGCCGTAAGAAATCTTTCCAGTCACAATGAGGGTCTATTATGTCAAAGAAGGGGAGACGTGTGAAGGACAAGTGGCGCGGCAAGGCTTGGTACACAGTAGTGTCCCCTCCATACTTCGGCGGAGTTGAGCTGGGAGCCATACCTGCAGACGACCCCTCAAAACTTGTTGGAAGGGTCGTGGACGCCACCCTCTACGATATCACCAACGACTTTGCACATCAATATCTGAAAATGTATTTCAAAGTTGCAGATGTTGAAGGCAAAACTGCCCGCACGATTTTTAAGGGACATGAATACTCCCGCGATTATCTGAGGAGCTTGGTTAGAAGAAGAACAACGCGAGTGGATGGAATCTTCAGCGTCACGACTACGGATGGCTATGGGCTAAGACTAGCTGTTTCAGTTTTCACTCTTACACGTATCAAAACCTCCCAAGAACAGGAAATACGTGTTGTTATGAGAAAAAATGTTGAAGAAAAAGCGTTATCCCTCACTTTCGACCAGTTTGTTCAAGAGCTCGTCCTAGGGAAAATCGCTTCCGACGTCTACAACGAGGCTAAAAAAATAGCGCCTCTACGTCATGTAGGCATCCGAAAGTCGAAGCTTACCCTTCAACCAGCAATGGCTTCGTAGCAACACCCAAGTTTTCGCTCAAAATTACGTTATCAGAGGAAAAGTCTTGAAAGGCAACCGTCTAATGAGTTTAAGAAAGCGAGTTGCTCGAGAAGCTGCCACTCTACTCTACACATCCCAGGAGAAGGAGTATAAGCAAGCGAAGAAACGAGCAGCAAAAACGTTGAGAGTCCGAGTTCTTCCAAGCAACCTTGAGGTTGCAGAGGAACTTGACAAAATCGCTGAAGAGAAGGAAGGCTCTTCAAGAAGGGAACTGCTTTTACGAATGCGAAAAGAAGCTCTCCAAATAATGAAGACGCTAGAAAACTTCAATGCAAAACTTGTTGGAAGCGTTTGGAGGGGAACAGCCCATCAAAACAGCGACATAGACATACTCACATTTTCCCAAGACCCAAAACCTGTCCTAGATCAACTTCAAAAGTATGGATACCGAGTTACGAGTTCCGGGTGGCGTTCAGTGACTAAAGTAGGCAAAAAAGAGGCTTCGTTTCACATCCATCTCGTTCTCTCCTCTGGCGATGAAACAGAAATCATAGTTCGAGACTATGAGAAATTGGGACGGTTGGAAAGATGCGAAATATATGGAGATGCCGTAATCGGTCTAAGTCCCTCTCAGCTTCTCAAGGTTCTTAAGGAGATACCGCTTGAAAAGTTTGTACCCACATAGAGTAGACCATCTGCGTCAAAGGAATGTTCGAATCAGCCTTAAATAGGCGTTATAACATACAAAAAATTGAACACAAAGGGAATAATTATCCTCAACGAGACGATGCAAACGACGGAGAGTGTCAGCCAAAATGGCAATCGACGAGAAAAAGTTCAGGAAAATGTTTCCGCACTTGGCTCAAGAATTGGAAGCTGGAGATTGTAGAATAACGATAACCTCTGTTCGATCCGACTTTCAAACCGGAGAGAAAGCGTCTTCGAGGAAATTTGCTAACTATGTGCCTGACGTAATCGATTTCCTTCGCAGATGCGACACTGAGCGACAAGCAGAAGAAATAATCTGTTATCTGGAAGTGAGGAGGGCAATCAGCCGCGACTATGCTGGAAGACTTAGGAAACAGCTGAAAGAGAAAGGCGTGAGAAGCTTCGGGTCCAAAAAGGAAGACGACTATTATCTTAAACAAGACGGATTTTAAACTCAGAAACTGAAAAACACTTTTGCGTCCAAGTCAAGGATATTTAGCTGTTAATAGCGTGCGTATTCCCATTTGTCACACCTATGATGTTAGTATAATGTTGCTATTCCTGTTCATAGGGTGACAGTTCACAAAAAAGGGTGTGTGTAAGGGTAGCCTAAGTTTTCTGTAGACTCATGGCACATCTAGAGCAGGTCTTATTTTCTTTTGCGCGCGCGCATCCGCCTGTCACATATGTTAGACAATAAAGTGCGGCAAGATTTGTTATACACGCAGCCTCAACCTGATCGCAGTCTTGGTAATCAATCGATCTGCCCGTTTCAAGCATGACTTCGGCGCAAGCGTCAACAATGAACTCGGTGACGACGGAATCACCGATATCTGAGCTTGACAGATTTACACGGTTGCGAACACGGTCTGGAGCAACAGATGCCGAAAGGTTTCTGGCCCCACTGTTTAAGGAAATTGAGAAAGGGGCTTAATTTAAACTATTTTGGGCGAAAAAACCGTGGAAAAAGAACCGTTTCGAAACTACTTAGTCAAAAAACCCCAGAAGCGTCCGTTCAATATGTGCCCTTTCATGGAGTCCTATGCGCGCGCGCATTGCAAAACTAACATTTAACGCAAAAGGCGTCTTAGACTAATTCGAGCGCTTGCTCTAACTGACTTCACAGGCAATCTACTGTTTTTTGATTGTTTGTTTAAGAGTTAATTTCTATTTGTTCAGTGGTAAGTTTATTCTGTTTTTTCTGATTCTGAAGCCGAGTTATGTAGCCAGCTACTCTGTGTCTCAGCTTTGTTGATGAAATGTTGGTAAGGGATTCTACGAGTTTTTTGTTGGTTTCAAAGTCTGTTGTGAATTTGTCTGGAAACCGTTCCACCAATTCTCGAGCTATTTTCTTCACCAATTCGGTTCGCACCTTACCCCAAGCTTTCACTTGTCCTCCATGACCAAACAGTTCTCCTTTGCCTTAAACACCAATTGTCGTTTACTCGTAGTATATCAGTTCTTCTTCCTCGAGTTTCTTATGAAGTTTGTCAACCGCTTCGTGGACGTCTTCTTCCTTTTTGGCGCCTGTGCAAACCAGTTTCCCGCTAGCAAAGATAAGAATCACCACCTTGGGTTCATCCATTCGGTAGATGAGACCGGGAAACTGTTCCGGCTCGTACATGGTTCTCCCAAGCGAGTAGGCTGACCTTTCAAGGTCTATCAATCCTCCTAAACTCGCTGATGCAACTGTGTTCACTATTTTAAACTCTGGTTTGCCGATGATGATTATGCCGCTTTTCTTCAGTTCCTTTACAACCTTCATCACGGCTCTCCTCGATTCTTTCTCAGACTTGGCTCCGGTGCAAACCATCTTCCCAGAATTGAAGATTAGGGTAGCCGTCTTGGGTCTCTTTAATCTGAAGACCAGTCCCGGAAACTGTTCTGGACGGTACTCAACACCCGGATTACCTTTCACCACCGCGTTTAGGTCAATCCTCTGATTTAACGTGGCAGTGCCCACGACGTTTTCGATTCTGATAGAAGCTTCAACTCTGGGCATCCGAATCCTCCTTATAGAACATCATGAAGTTGGTGGAGTTATTTAAATTAAGTGTGCTAAATCAGAAGGTATTATTTCTTAACGAATCAAGGTTTGGGTTTGGAGCTAAAAACTTAAGATGAGAAGTTTAGCGTTTATGATGCTTTGAATTTTCTCCTAGACACCTTTAAATAGGTTCATACGTAACCTCGGGGATAGGAACGAGTCAAATGCGAATGAAAGTGTCAAGGGGACGAGGTCGCCCCCGCGGCAGGTATCACGCGCTTGCTGATTTTAGGCTTCTTGAGTATCTCGCTTTTATTTCAATGAAGTATGGAATTGATTCGAACGATTTTTTTAATAGCTTCGTTGAAGCTTGGGGACGTCAAGAATCTACATGTGAAAGCCTTTCAATTAAATGCCGTAAGAAAACACGAGATAATGCCGTTTTTCTCATAACCAAAGGTTTCAAAGTGGTCGCCCAATTCCCCATACCCAAACACATCCTCGAAGAAACCAATCCACTCAAAGAATTTGCTCCCACAAGGACGTCCAGGAGAACAATACCCGAGAGGATTAAAATTGAACACCCACGGATCGGAGATTTGAAGTTTGGAATGAACCGAATTAACTTAAAAGCAAGGGTCGTTGAAATCCCAAAGCCGAAATCCGTCTTCACTAGGTTTGGAAATTTTGCCACGGTAACGAACGCAAAGGTCACAGATGAAACTGGGGTTATCCAACTACCTTTGTGGAACCAACAAATAGACGCAGTTTCTGTGGGAGATACTATCCAAGTTGAGAACGCGCGTGTTGTAACCTTTAGAGGCGAACGCCAGTTAAGGGTCGGCAGAGGTGGACAATTGAGTGTTATCGAAAAAAAGTGACCTATCTATCTGGATTTCTTTGATAAAAACTGAAAAGCTTCCAGAACCATTAATAATAGTAGACAGAAGAAAACCTGATTGTGTTCATGACTGTGCGAGGTGAAGAGCGAGACAATGCCTAGGGACCCTGTATGTGGCGTGGTTCTGAACGAAAAGACAGCCAAATTTAAGATCAGTCATGACGGAGAAACATATTATTTCTGTAGTGTGAAATGCAAGAAAAGATTCAAAAGGAATCGAAGTAAATTTGTAAAGTAGACTGAGATTCTTCCTGTGCGTTTAGTGTCTTCTTCCAAAATTCTATTAGTTCTTTGATTGCTTGTTTAAGAGATAATCTAATGTTATTTGGTATGTTTTCTTCTGTAAACTATGACTGCTAGTAGTGTTGCTTACATGAATCTGTATTCAAGATATTACTTTTGGAAGCCTATTCTGGCGCGCGCGTGTGGAATGTCAAGCGGTCTCTAGAAAATTTGGAAAACGTTAATCTTCTGAAGGAATGAATAAGTTTTGAATGAAGAGATGCCTGAAAGAGAGGAAGTTTACGTCTTCAAGAAATGTGGCTATGTTTTGCCTAAGAAAGACGCTGTTGTTTCCGGCTGGGACGCTGAATCTTCTTCAACTCACGTTCACTGTCCGAGATGCGGAAGAATCATAGCAAGATACGTCAAACAAAAAAGAAATAATAGGTTGGAATTGGACAGTATCGATAAGATCCTCTTCATTCTTCCTTTCCTAACGTTGGCTGATACGGTGTCAACTCAGTATTCCTTAATGCTTGGCGGCAAGGAAGGCGACTTCTTAGCCAGACCAGTTTATGAGCAGTATGGACAACTTGGGTTAGTAGCTCTGTCAATCTTCTTATTTTTCGCTTCCTTGGGTTGCGTTTGGTTTCTCAGATTCGCGAAAACGAGAATTATCCAAGGGGAAGTGTCTAAGCTAGATCGAGTTGCCCTAGTGGTTGCAGTCAATTTCTTCTTCTTGGGAGAAGCATACTGTAATATGTAAACTATCTGCGTCTGCCCCGTCCGCCTCGTCCGCCCCGTCTATCACCCCAGTTTTGTCCAGCATTCCTTTGAAGAATTATTCTTTTTTCGTAGTTTCGTCGAACCCGCACTCTGGGGATTCGGCTTTTTTTTGGGGTGGATGTCATTTTTGGAGTCTGTGACCTGACTTTTCCCGCTTTTGATAAGGACCCGTGGGTTGGCATTTTATTTCCTCACGGTCATAGATTTAGAAGGGTCTTTTAAGTATTTTCTCTTAATTTTGGCATATGCACGCGATGTGCTTTGCGCGCGCGCATTACTCTCTCTCGCCTTCAG